>QIBA01000042.1 GCA_003225175.1 Acidobacteriota bacterium | reverse complement strand
CGACGCTTTTCACAACAACCTGCAAAGCTATGCCATCAGCGGCATTGCCGGCTTCGGCCTCGCCACTAATATCCCGCAGTTCCGTTTCGCCAATAACTGGCAGTATGCGGACGCGGTAACCGTTGTTCGCGGCAAGCACAGTTTCAAGTTTGGTGGGGACTTCCTTCGGCAGCTTGCGCGCCAGCATCCACCGTTCAACGAGCGCGGTTCGCTCACATACGGCTCCAGCACGGGAGCCACTGCCTTCGGCAATTTCATCGACGATTTCGGAGGCAGCAGCGGCAGCCTGAATCGGCTCTTTGGCAATTCCGTTTATTATCCGAACCTGTTTCGCCAGTCGTACTTCTTCCAGGACTCTTGGAAAGTAACCACAGACCTGACTCTCAACCTGGGGCTGCGCTACGAGAACTACGGCACTCCGGCGAACATCTTCACCATCGCGGCGTTCACCAACTATGATCCGGTGAATTTTGCGACTCCCCACAAGGTGGATCCTGACAACAACAACTTTGCCCCAACCGTCGGCTTCGCCTGGAGCCCGAGCAACGGATTGTTTGGAGAGCACAAGACTGTAATTCGTGGCGGCTTCCAGACGACTTACGATTCGCAGTTCAACAATCTGCTTTCGAACATCGCGGGATCGACTCCGAACGCCATCGGCGGCACGATTACTTCGTCGGTGACGACCGCAGCGACTCGAGGGACTCCGAACTTCAGCGGGCTCTTTCCCAGCATTCAGCCAACGCCGCTGACGAAAGCGACAGCTCAATCCAATCTGTTCCCCAAAAAGCTGGTGAACCCGTATACCGATCGCTGGTCACTGGGTGTGCAACGCGAGCTGCCGGCGGGCTTGATCCTGGACGTTTCCTACGTTGGATCGATCTCCAAAAAGCAGTATCGGACGATCGACGTCAACCCTGTAGTGAATGCGGCCACGGGCGACCGTTTGCATCCGGAGCTGCAGATTACGGCTCCCACATCGGCGGCGAATATTGCGATCCGCCAGGGCGAGGGCATCCGTACCATTCGAGCTTCATCGGCGAATGGCAATTACAACGGACTGCAGACTGAGGTGCGTCGTAACTTCTCTTCGACTCCGCTTGGCAATTTCCTGCTAAGTGCGAACTACACCTACGGGCATTCGCTGGACGAGATCAGCGATGTCTTCAATCAGCTGTCGAACGCGAGCTCGTTCCAGTCAGTCTCTGAGGTTCTAGGCGTGAGCCCACGGATTGACTATGCCGACTCCGACTTCGACTTCCGCCACAGCTCAGTGATCAGTTGGGTGTGGGATCTTCGCGGTCCGAAGACGGGCGTGCTTGGTCAGATTCTCGGCGGCTGGACGCTGGCGGGCATCGAGCGCTTCGAAAGCGGATTCCCCTACACTGTCCACAACGGAACCGACCGAAACAAAGATGGCCAGGCTGCTCCCGACCGGCCAGACATCGGCAACTTGTCCGCCCCACTCAACACGCGGGCGGTCATCAGCTCCACCTGCGCCACGGGCTATGCCAATCCTGATGCGGGCAACGCTTGCGTAGCCGCAAGCGCGGTCCACTTCATTGAGGCCACTGGTTTACCTACAGGGAATACAGTTCGTCGCAATTCAGTGCACGGCAAGGGTCTTGACCGGCTCGACTTGAACATCCGCAAGACATTCCCGATTACGGAACGATTCAAGCTGCAGTATGCCGTGGAGATGCTCAATGCGATGAACACAGTGAACCTGACGAGCGTGCCAAACCGGACCGTAAACGGCTCCAGCGCAGGCACTTTCCTTGACGTTACGCAACTGAACTCCGTTGGACGTTCCATGCGTATGTCATTGAAACTCGCCTGGTAGTCGCGCAGGAAGTGTTTTCATGTCAAGGCCAGCCGGAGAGGCTGGCCTTTTTTTACGAGGGTTGGAGAGCGCAGCCTGCTTTGCCTGAATGAAATTTCCTGGAGCAACGGATTCCGCAAATATTTTTTCTTTGGCTTGTAAGTCGTTGCTGCGTCTGGATGAGGAACTTGTGCGAGCAACGGATGAAGCTTGCCTTCTGAGCCCGGTTAGCGCCATCATGCGAAGAACGATGTTGCGCGAGTTTTCCATTTCAGGAACGGCGAGTGGATGCTTAAGGGAAGCACAATCCTGTACCACCACGCTCGGCTATGGCTCTGCCGTCTCTCAGCGCGGCAAGCGCGGCTTTGCCACTTTTCCTCGCCGCGACATGCGGGTGAGCGGAGTTGCTCGCAGCGCGAAAGTGATCCCTGCGAGATCCCATGTTGAGGTTGTGGGATATCCCACCTCGATCCCACCAAGGTTTCTGGGATATCCCACGGAGATTCCAGGAGGCTGGTGGGATATCCCATGGGATCTCGTGGGACCTCGCGATGTAAGTCCTTTAGATTTGGGGATCACGTCGAAAATGCCTTTTTTCTGGACGGACTGGACTCTTAGGAACTCGCTGATAGGTATTCGCTCATGTTAATGCGCGCTCAATGGCAGAAGAGTGCGGGACTGGTAAATCTGAGAACCCGCGCCGAACTAAGTTTCCCTGTTAATTCCCTGTTATTCCCTGGGCGGATTCGTTTTGTCCAGTATCTATGGGGGTTTGCGCTTCCAAGAAAAAATTCCCTGGTTTATTCCCTGCTATTTTCCCTGTTCCGAGACTCAGTAGGGAAAACCAGGGGATTTGGCTGACGCACACCTGCCCGGGCGGCCTAGGAATAGAACTCTGCTATGGCGTCCACGACAATCCGCAATTCGTCGTCTCGAAGCTCAGCGAACATCGGCAAGGCGAGCACCTCGCGGGCTGCAGCCTCAGCAATCGGCACGGAGCCTTCGCCGTATCCCAGGTAATCAAACGCTTTCTGGCGATGCAGGGGCACGGGGTAGAAGACCTCCGAACCGATTTCACGATCTGTGAGAAATCGGCGAAGCTCGTCGCGTCGTTGCGCGCGGATTACGTATTGGTGGTAGATGTGGGAAGTGTTCGGATCCGTTTCGGGCAAACGGACTGGCGAATCGGGATGACCCAATCCTGCTTTTCGGAAGAGCTTTGCGTACGTTTCCGCGTGCTGCTGCCGCTGCCGGTTCCATTTCTCCAAATACTTCAGCTTGACCGAAAGAACGGCAGCCTGAACCGAATCGAGCCGGCTGTTCCAGCCAATCTCCTCGTGATAGTAGCGCTGGCGGCTTCCATGTGCTCGAAGCAATCGAACTCTTGCGGCTAGATCTTCATCGTTCGTCGTTACGGCGCCGGCATCTCCAAAGGCATTCAGGTTCTTTGTAGGATAGAAGCTGAAGCACGCCAGTTGACCGAGAGTTCCAGCACGTCGTCCACGCCAAGTCGCTCCGAACGCCTGCGCCGCGTCTTCCACCAGAACTAGCCCGGATTGCTCTGCAATATTGGCGAGTGCATCCATGTCGGCGCACTGGCCATAGAGATGGACTGGAAGGATTGCCTTCACCCGGACATGGTGATCGAGGAGGCTCTGTACCGAGTGGGGATCGAGATTGTAGGTATTCGGATCGATGTCGGCGAACACTGGCCGCGCTCCGATTCGCGTAATCGAGCTCGCCGTGGCGAAGAAACTGAAAGGAGTAGTGACGACTTCATCGCCAGGTCCAATGCCGGCGGCGGCCAAAGCCAGAAAGATTGCGTCAGTCCCCGAGGCGCACCCGATGCAGAAATTTGCTCCGAGAAACTTGGCTGCTCGCGTCTCAAAGTCGGAGACGGCGGGGCCCAGGATGTAATGCTGGGAATCGCAAACCGCTTCGACGGCGGCCAACACTTCCTTCCGCAGCGTTGCGTATTGGCGAGATAAGTCGAGCAAGGGCACGCCTTGGCGACGGGCGGAGCCCGAAGTTCTTTCGACCGGAATTAACTTCGTATTCACAGCGAAAAGCGATTCTACATCTAACGGATGATAGAGACGCGGAGTGTGCGTCTCTATGCAGCTGGGGAACCAGTACGGTTTGGTGCTCGTCGCGCGCATGGAGGAGACGTAGCATGCTACGTCTATACCAGTTGCGCGCTTGCAAAATCTTCTGCGCTAAAGCAGTCGGGTTTTTCTGAATCACCGGAGACGTCAATGATCGATTGATACGAAGAGCAAGAAAAAGGCCGGCCTTGCGGCCGGCCGGAGATGTTTGCGCTTGAAGACTAGAAGATGAACTTCATCGTGAACTCAAGACGTCGTCTCCCAAGTCCGCTCTGAACGACGTTCGGGCTACCGTCACCGCTGGCGTTGAAGAGGTTCGTTCCGAAAGTGTTTGAGCTGGGAGAGCTGGATACGTTGGTCACCTTGGTGTCCTGCACGCCGAGAAATTCCCGATTCATGAAGTTATAGGCGGTAGCCTGGAACTGCATGGTGAGTCTCTCGGTGACTTTCGTATTTTTGAACATACTCAGGTTTGCATTGCTGATGTAGTCGCCGCGCTCAGTGTTGCGCGGAACCATTCGGGCAAAAGGGCTGCCGAAGAACTGCGCCGAAAGCGTATTCGCCACCAGGAAATGTACTGAGTTCATGGGAACAAACGGACAGGTTGCTCCGCCGGGAGTGCCGGTGCAATTGGCTATGTTCACCACGTTGGCTGATCCGCCGGTAATCGAGGCGATGCGTCCGACTGTAGTAAACGGCGCAGCTGCGTTGGTCAACAGTGGACGGCAAGTATCAATTGTGGTGCTGGCCGTACTCGTGGGATCGCACAAGGTGGTTGCCTGATGCGACTGGTAGAGGGTGGCGGGCTCTCCAGTATTGTAGCGATAGTTCGAATTCAATTGCCATCCACCGAGCAAATGGCCTACAACTCCGCTCTGATCTCTGCGGAACGGCAGGTCGTAGATGAATTGAATTGCGAAGTTGTTGGGAAAGTCGAGTGAGCTTCGGGTGCGCTCAGACGAGCTTGGATCAAACACGTTCGGAGCAATTGCCACCAGTCCCGCGCCCGCGGCGCCGTTCGCGTTGAAAACCTCGCTCACGGTATCGATCGTGTGGCTCCAGGTATAGGAGACCAGACTCGTAAGCCCGTGCCAGTTTTTGACATTGAGACTCGTCTGGAGGCCATCATAATAGGAGCGCGAGGCATTCGCACGCGTAAAGACGTTTGTTTTCGTGCAATCCACGTAACCCTGCGCGAATCCAGGAGCTCCAGTAGTACCACAGGGAGTCAGCCCCGAAGGAATGATGCTGGCGAACCCTGCGTTGATCAGCGGTTTCAAAGCGGGATTGCCGTTAATCGAACGATAGAGACCTACCCCGGTATTGCCAACATAACGAACTTCGAAGCCGACGTTGTTCGATACTTCTCGTTGCATCCCCAGGGTCCATTGCTGAACGTAGGGATTGCGAAAGTTCGGCGCGACGTTTGTCCACGTGCGCAACCCTGGATCAACGCCCCTCGGGATGAAGCTGAGCGTGGCAGCCCGGACGTCTTTGCCGGTGAAGCCAGACGAAGGCAGGCCCGGAACGACTTGTCCCGCGCCGGTGCTCAGCTGGCCGGCATTTACGACAGGCGCGGAGGTTGCGACGTTCAGGAAGATGTTGTAGTACGCCTCGTCATATGCGATACCGTATCCACCTCGAATGACTGTCTTGTCCTCTCCAAACAGCTTCGTAAAACCATGAGGAGTGTAGGCAAAACCCACTCGCGGAGCGAAATTGTTCAGGTCCTGAGGGAGCTTTGGAACGGTTGTAAGGCTGAGCGGCAGGCTGGTGTTCCAAAACGGATTCGGTCCGGTCTGTTGCGCAACGGTCAGATCGTGCAGCAGGTTAAACGCTTGCTGCGTCCACTCCCAACGCATTCCCAGATTCAGGGTCAGATTCTCGCGAAAGTGCCAATCGTCTTGTACATAACCCGCGGTGTCTTTCTCCTTAAAGTTAAACTTTGCGGGCCCGTCCGCGAAGTTGTATGCCGCAGGAGCGTTGCGGATGAAGTTGTCGAAAGCCGTGAACGTTGTAGCGCCTGCGACCGTCGTGTCTGTAAAGGTGTATCGTCCGTTCACATCGGGAAGAAACGTGCTAGGCGAGCGCTGCTGGTCGTACTCGCCGCCGAGCTTTAGATTGTGCTTTCCGACAAGCCAGGAAACGTTGTCCTGCCACTGTGTGTTGTTGACGTTGCGATCCTGCGGAATGTTGTTGGCCAAACCGAGGACAAGAAGGTTCAACCCACTCGCGCTGGAGAAGCCGGCTGTCGTAGGACAATCCGTGATGTTGTTTTCCACGCATCCACTATTTCCACCTTCGAAGCCGACGTGCTGGCGGGTATAACTCAAGCGCGCCTGGTTCACCAATGAGTTTGTGAACTGGCGAGTCCAATCGAGCGAAGCCTGGTGCGAACGGCTGGGCTGATCGACGCGGTAGCCTGACGCCGTGTTGGCAGCGGAGCCGAGCGGCCTTTGGGCGTCATTGATCACGTAGCGGCCCGACACCTGATCCTTGCCGGAGAGCTGCCAGTCGAAGCGTCCCAGATATTGCTGGATGTTTTGAGGAGTTGAGACAGCGCGGGCCACGGTGCCAAATTCGATCGGCACCGCCACTGTTCCGTTATTCACGATAAGCGTCCGAGTCGGCGTGAATACAGGGTTTCCCAGCTTGCTTGCCACCGGACCGATTTTCTGTAGCAAGGCCACGCCCGGACTGTTTGGAAATGCAGCTGCAAGCTGCGCCATGCCGGTCGGAGTTGGCGTGATCGCACCCTGGCTGGTTACGGTAGAGCCGGCCGTACGGATCCTGTCTCCCAAGCCTGCGCCAAAGAACCATAGTTTGTCCCTCAACACCGGCCCACCTACAGTGGCACCGAAGTGATTCTCGATGAACTTCGGCGGGTTGACTATCCCTGTGCCGAAGGGCTGAGGCGCCTTCTCTTCATGTGCGAGTGAATCGAAAATGGAATTGCGATACTGCTCGAATACTGTTCCGTGATAACTGTTGGTTCCACTCTTGGTGATCACGTTTACCACGGCGCCGCTGTTGCGGCCGTATTCCGCAGAGAAGTTGGTGATCACTTGATATTCGGCGATTGCGTCGGTGTTGCTTATGCCAAGTGCCGGCCCCGTAACCGAATTATCGTTATTCGCCTGACCGTCGATCTGGTAGTTGATCGAGCGTCCTCTTTGACCGTTCACTGCAGCAATGGAGCCGTTGTTGTTGCCGAAGCTCGCATTGCCTTGCGAGACGGCGCCGGGCGCAAACAACACGGTGTAATCGACCGCGTTTCCAATGGGAAGGTCTGTGATCTTGCGCGATTCGAACGTGGTGGTAATTCGAGATGTACTAGGTTCAATGATTGGAGTGGCAGTGCTTTCTACGTTCACCGTAGTCTCGGTCGCTCCCACCCTAAGTTCTCGTTCTCCGAGTGCGGTGTCTTTTCCCGCGGCCACCTGGACCGGTCCAAGCTCAAGCTTGGTGAACCCGGTACCCTCGATCATCACCCGGTATGTCCCGATGGGCAGATTGGAGACAACAAACAATCCCGCCGAGTTGGACTGAGTTGTCCTTACGACATTCGTTCCTTCCTGCTGTACCGTGATCCTGGCACTAGGCACGACCGCTCTTTGGGGATCGACGACAATTCCCGAAAGAGAACCGGTCACAATTCCTTGACCGAGGCTGACGGGGGCCAATGCCGTCAGTGCTAATAGAAGGGTTAACATCAAAGCCACATGCAGCCCCAAGCGATAACGCATCCGTTCCTCCTGGCGTACGTCTCAAGTCGAACTTTTTTCTAGAACCACCGCTTTAATCCTTTTGCAGAAGCCTTGCCTTTCTGTTTCGCGATTAGTCCCAATCCGGCATTGAAAACACAACAACTTATCCCGGATTTCCACAGGGGACGGAATGCTTTGGCGTGGGACAGCCTGTGAAATATGCCTCTCGGAATGCAGTATTCAAAATATGGAATATTTCAGAGCGGGGAGGAATGCTTTAGCCAAGATCGGACAGGCGTTTCGTCCCAATCGATCTGGTGGTGACTGAACTACTTTGCGGCCCCCCGCAGTGTTAGGAATGTTAGGTATGAATGCCGAGGGACAAACTGTCGGCTATTCATATACGAGTGGAGGAGATGCACCAGCGTGCTCAACGAATTGCAACTACACGCCGAAGAGCGGGAAGTGGCTGGCGGCGGCCATGAAGAAGATGATGACGAACGTCAGGTAAAAGCTGAAACGCGATGTCAGCGCGGCTTGTCGAGCGAGTGTGGCTGCTTCGGGTGGCATCGGCGAGCCATCCTTGCTGGCGGCTTCCATCCACCGCAGGATCTTCTTGTTCGCTCGCCACACTATTCCCCAAACGTTGAGCAGCAGGAACAATCCCATTCCGCCGCCGACTCCGATTGAGAGCGATCGATTACTTTCCCAGCCGTGCGAATTCAAATGCAGGAAGAACCAGCTGGCTGCGATAATGACCGCCGTTGATCCGCTGTAGAGCAGGGCTGAGTTCCCGACGCGCAGCAACGCATAAAAGATGATCCAGACAAAAATCCAGATCAGGATCCAACTGCCGAAGAATGCTCCGGCATTCCCATGTCCGTTCTTAGCTTCGGCTCCTGCAATCTGGCCGAAATAGGCAAAGCCGCTTAGCACAGCCACAAGCGAGGCCCAGCGAAACCAATTGAGTGCGCGCCACATGAGCTGTGGAAGCACGCGCGTACGAGTCGCCGGATCAAGCGCAGCGGAGAACTTTGTGCTGACGAGATTGAAGAAGTAAAGGAAGCCGATCCAGAGGATGGCGCTTACGATGTGCAGCCAGCGCCAGAACATCTCGACATTGACTGTGCTGCCTTGCGGCCAGTGAATTAGCGGAGCGGTTGGAGCCATCTTGTGTGTTATCGGTAAACCAGGAAGGCAACGCCTGCAATCAGGACTGCCACAGTTGCGGATACGGCAATGCAAAGCAGCAGCGTGATTCCAAACTCAAACGGATTTCCCGGAGTTTGATTGTGAGGCTGGTAATCGGTCATGCGAATAAATGTATGACCTTGGAGCGCGAGTATGCAACTCCGGCGAGAGGGTTTAGACTGTTCGCTTTCAAAATGATGCGGCTAACATTCCTCCTGGGATTGCTGTTGGGTCTGCCATTCGCCGCGCAGCAGTCACCACAAGCGGCTTCCACAAAAACCGGGCCCACTGTCCAGGAAAAGCTCGGGTATCCGGCTACGGCTCGACTTCTCATCATTCATGCCGACGATTTCGGAATGGCGCATTCGGTGAATCGCGCGATCTCTGAAGCGCTGGAGAATGGTTGGGTAACATCGGCGAGCATCCTTGTGCCGTGTCCGTGGCTGCCGGAGGTCGCCCGCTGGGCGCAGTCGCATCCGCAGGCCGATTTGGGAATTCATCAGGCGCTCAACAGCGAGTGGACGGATTTTCGCTGGGGACCTGTAAGCTCAAGAGACAAAGTCCCCAGCCTGCTCGATGGACAGGGATATCTTCCGCTGCTTGAGACCCAGGTCGCGCGCCAAGCGAAACCTGCGGAAGTTGAAGGCGAGCTGCGTGCGCAAATTGATCGGGCGCGCAGTCTGGGCATTCCTCTCACACATCTCGATACCCACATGGGCGCGCTCCTCGGGACTCCTGAGTTGATTCAGATGTATCGCGAGGTCGCGCAGGATTATCGCCTCCCAATTCCGCTGAAGCGCGCCAAGAATGCAGAGCAGCTTGCGCTGGCGCCATCAGAGAGCCTGGTCGACGAAGTTTTGCAGATCACTCCGGGAGTCCCAGCAGAGCAATGGCTGAAGACCTACGAGAACATGCTCCAGCCGCTCGGGCCGGTGATCTCGATATGATCAAGAGTGCGGAGTTTCGTCAGTTCTTGAAGGATCAGGGTTTTGTGCTGGTGGGGTGGAAGGATTTGGCGAAGGCTTGGCGAGTAGCCATCCCACGATAGAGACGCAGCATGCTGCGTCTCTCCGAGGACAACATGAATCAAAAAGAAGTCAAGACACAAGGAGGGAGCATTGTCATCATTCAGATCGTTGCTTTCCTGGATTCTTATCTTCACTTTCGTTCCATACAGCACGGCGCAGGAAACGAGACCGACGAGCAACGCGCCGAAAACTCTGATCGGCTACTCAACTGAATCTTCGCGCGTGGAACGAGACTGGGAGCAGAAGTTCCGCGAGATCCCTGCTCCTGATCAGCTGCGCGAGAATATGCGCCGGCTGAGCGCTTATCCGCATCACGTGGGCTCGGCTTATGACAAAGATAACGCCGAGTGGATGCTGGCGAAATTCAAATCGTGGGGCTTCGACGCGCAGATTGAGACCTTCGACGTCCTATTTCCGACACCGAAAGAGCGACTGCTTGAACTGATCGCGCCGACGAAGTATCGCGCCAAGCTGCAGGAGCCGCCGGTCTCCGGCGATCCGACTTCTGCCCAGACGCAGCAACAACTTCCGACATATAACGCTTACTCGGCTGATGGTGACGTGACCGGTCCTCTGGTCTATGTCAGTTACGGAATGCGCGACGATTACGAGCAACTCGAACGCAAGGGCGTCTCCGTGAAGGGCGCAATCGTGATCGCGCGCTACGGCGATGGATGGCGCGGCATCAAGCCCAAGGTTGCGTACGAACATGGCGCCAAAGGCTGCATCATCTACTCTGATCCGGCAGATGACGGTTACGTTCGGGGAAACGTATTTCCCCAGGGCGCATTCCGTCCCAAAGAGGGCGTACAGCGCGGCAGTCTGGAAGATACCGATTATCCAGGCGACCCGCTCACTCCGGGTGTGGGCGCCACCAAGGACGCCAAGCGGCTCGCGATCAGCGAGAGCAAAGTCATTCAGAAGATTCCGGTACTTCCGATCTCATATGAGGACGCGCAGCCCTTGCTGGCCGCCATCGGAGGCGAGGTTGTGCCGGAGAAGTGGGTCGGCGGATTGCCGATTACGTATCACCTGGGACCAGGACCGGCGCAGGTGCACCTCATCGTGAAGTCGAATTGGGACATGAGGCCTCTGTACGACGTCATTGCGCGAATTCCGGGATCGACATATCCGGATGAATGGGTGATCCGCGGCAATCATCATGATGCCTGGGTGAACGGCGCGGATGATCCCATTTCGGGAACGTCAGCAGTCCTGGAAGAGGGTCGCGCATTGGGAGAGCTGCTCAAGCAGGGATGGAAACCGAAGCGCACGATCATTTATTGCGTGTGGGACGGCGAAGAGCCCGGCCTGCTCGGCTCGACGGAATGGGTAGAGACTCATCTGCAGGAGCTGCGCCAGCGCGCTGTGATGTATGTAAATTCCGACAGCAATGGTCGTGGCTACTGGCGAGCTTCCGGCGATCATCGATTGGAGCGCTTCATCAACGATGTTGGTCGAGACATCCAGGATCCGGAGAAGCCGAACCTTAGCGTGTGGCAGCGTGCTCGTCTGGAGCGCATCGCCCGATCCAGCGGAGTGGAAGAGCGCAGTGAATTGCGCCGGGCTAACGAGATTCGCATCGGAGCACTAGGCAGCGGGTCCGATTATGGGTCCTTCCTCGATCATGCCGGAATCGCCGCCTTAAACCTCGGATTTGGAGGTGAAGGTGGAGGAGGCGGGGTCTATCACTCGATCTATGACGACTTTTATTGGTACACGCACTTTGCCGATACGAAGTTTGTCTACGGCCCCGCCCTTGCTCAGTTAGCGGGGACAGCGGTAATGCGAATGGCTGACGCCGATTTGATTCCGCTCAGTTTTGGCGATTCGGCGGACACGATCGCGCGCTATGTGAGGGAAGTCGAAACGCTCCTGAAGACGGAGCAGGACAAACAGAAGGAAGTCAATCAGGAATTGGACGAGGGCGCATACGACGCGACATCAGATCCCGAGCATCCGATGGTTGCTCCAAAACGGGAAGATGTGCCGCCGTTCATCAACTTTGCTCCGCTTGAAAACGGCAGCACAGCGATGAAGCGGAGCGCCGATCACTTCGAGAAGGCTCTGGCGAGGGCGCAGGAGCATGGCGGTGCAGCCTACTCGAATAGTGCCGTGCAGAAGCTCAATGAGAAGTTGATTGAGGCTGAGCGCGCGTTTGTTGATGAGAACGGCCTTCCAGAGCGGCCGTGGTTCAAGAATCAGATCTACGCCCCTGGCGCATACACCGGTTATGGAGTGAAAACAATTCCCGTTGTGCGTGAATCCATCGAACAGAAGAAGTGGTCGCAGGCCGAGCAAGGAGCCCAAACGGTCGGCAAAGTCCTGCAGAACGAAGCCGATCTGATCGAGGACGCGGCCAGACAGTTGGAGGTGTTGGATCAGGGGAAGTAGCTCCATCGAAATGGGGGAAGGGCAGCGGCTTTAGCCGTGCCACAGTCAGGCATTGCCATCTGTCCGGCTTTAGCCGTGGGGTGTCTTTTGTATGCGTTCCGACTTCGAAATCGAGAGCCTCAGCGGCTAAAGCGGGGAATTTAGCGACTCCTCGATGGCACGGCTGAAGCCGATGCCCTCCCTACACCAGCACGCCTAAAATTTGTCCTCACACGCGCTCGGGTTCGGCAGCTTCCAAAGCGATACGCACTTCCTTCGTTCCCAAAACGGGATGCCTTGCTTTCAGCACAACCATCCCCACCTCCTGCCCTGCCCGAACCCATACAGCGCCACATCCGCCAAAGAGGCTGAATGGATTCTCGCCGATGAGGTCCGCTGGACCTTCAAGGCTAAGCGAAATCGCGGCTGTAGAGTAGCGGCGCAAGTTGCCATATTCGTCAGCAACGCGCATGGCGATACGGGTGCTGTCAGCTCCATCGGCGACGAGCTTGCTGTCATCCGCCGATAGCAGAAGTTGCCGATCGATACCTTCGTGTGCGTAAAGCTTTTCAACGATCTTCTTGCCTCCTATATATCCCTCGATCTTGAGAGGTCCCTTCTTCGGTCCCTTGTGCAGATTCACCGTGAACGGCGGATGCGGAAGGTTACCGAAGGTAGCGCGATCGGGATCCGCTTCTGAAACCAGCTTGTCGCCGACGTAGAACTTGAGATGGTCGCAGTTGGAACAGACGATTGCAGTCTCCATCACCTGGCTCCAGTCGTCCGCGGCTGACCATTGAAAGGCCGGTTCCAATACGATTTCCTCCGAAGGATCGCATTGCGATTGATAGAAGAAAGCTGCAGGCTTGGGCAGGCGAAAGATGTCGCTGACCCCGTGATAGCAAATGCGATCGCCTGACCCGAACTCCTCGTGTGTGTCGTAGTCGAAGGCGCACCAGCCCAAGCCGCCGGCGTATTGCGGGTTGCTTGCGATCGTGTTGTGCACTCTCGCATGGCGACGAATATGCTCCGCGAGTCGCTCGCCTGAGTCGTTCATTTTGGTCGGGTAAGTGTGGCCGCAGAATTCCGTGTTCAAGTAGTTCGGATGATTCGGAAGACGCAATGGGAATCCGAAGTCGTTCATAGTGAAGACGTCCTCGAGAAATTCCGAATCGTAGAAATACCGGACGCCCCCGGTTTGCCGAGTGGGATCGAGTTCGTGCGCTACCGCGTTCGTCTTGACATAAAACTCGTGATAATCGTGCGATTCGTTGATGCGAACTCCCCAGAGAATGATCGAGGGATGATTCCAGTCGCGTCGAACCATGCGACGAACATTGTCGATCGAGATTTCCTGCCATTTGTCGTCTCCAACGTGCTGCCATCCTGGGATTTCTTCAAAGACCAAGAGGCCAAGTTCATCGCAAGCGTCAAGAAAGTGTGGAGACTGGGGATAATGTGATGTTCTCACGATGTTGCACTTGAGTTCCCGTTTCAGGATGTACGCATCACGCCGCTGTCCTCGCGAGGCCATCGCCTGACCGGCGAACGGAAATGTCTGGTGGCGGTCCAGACCGCGCAGCTTCACCTGCTGACCATTAAGCTCGAAACCTTGATCCGTGAAACGAGCAGTGCGAAAGCCGAAGCGGCGCCGATCTTCGTCGATCACTGACAAACGCCGCTGGTCTGAATCAGTGATCGGATGATTCTGCAGGATTCGAACAACCACGGTATAGAGATAGGGGTTCTCCAAATCCCATTTGCGAATCGAACCCAAGTTGCTCAGCCTGATGTCGTGCGCTACTGGTTCTACTGAGGCGGGACCCGCAGGAATTGCTTGGACGGCCCGAGCAATGACGCGATCACCATCACGTAGTTCCGCCTGCAGGACAAGTGGGGTCGGTTGAGCCTCGATCCGTCGCACGAAACACGAAACAGCAGCGGTGGGCCGATCAGAAAGAACATCGCCGGGCTTCACGAAAATATTTTCCAGATACACGAATGGCACCAGGCGCAACTTCACGTCGCGGTAGATTCCCCCAAAGGTCAGGTAATCGATTTGCCCGCCGAAGGGAGGAATGTCGGGGCGCTCGCTAGAGTCAAGCTCCACAGCCAGCAAGTTATCGCTTTCCCAATTGATGTGTTGCGTCAAGTCGAAGGAGAAAGGAGTATATCCACCTTTGTATTCCCCGAGGCGCTGACCGTTAATCCATACCGTGGAGGCGGTCATGGCTCCATCGAAGTCCACCAAGACGTGCCGTCCGCGAGCTTCGGGGGGCAGCCGGAACTTGCGGCGATAGATCGAGACGAACTGGTACGATTTCTCGTCGAAGCTATGCCACGGCAATTTCTTGTTGGTGTGCGGAATCGTGATTTGATCGAATTTCGAATCATCGAAGTCGATTGCAGTGTCGTTCGGTAAACGCTGTGCGTTGAATCGCCAATTGCGATTGAGAGGGAAGACGATTCGTCCAGAATACGGACTCTCAGGGGTTGGAGGAGTGAGCGCTTCGGATTGAAGCGCAATAGCGGCGAGCGCCGCCGATCCGGTTTTCACAAAGTCTCTTCGATTCATCGATCGTCGATCCTGTGAGAAGTGAAAGCGGGACAGTGTTTCAGAAACAGTTGTCAATGGCAAGACCGCTGAACGTCACAATAGCAGTTGACAGACTGATCTGAAGCGTCGTAGCAAGAATTAGCAGGAACGGTTGCATCGCATCATGCGAACAGCCAGCCGGAAGGACGATATCAAAGGAAATCAGCGAAGGAGATTCCCTGCTGATTCCCTAGACGATGAGCATCGTAAGTATTGATGCGGGTTTCATAACCAGGATTTTCGTTTCGGGAAAGATTCCCTGCTGCTTACCCTGATGCAGGGAAGTGGCTGTTTATGATCTCAAGAAGCTGAGCTCCGTCGCTCTCATTGCCGTTTCCGTTGGGCATGTGCCAGAATCTGACAAATGAGGGTTCGTTGCGCTGTCCTGTTTCTTTCTTTGGTTTTCCCCTTGTTATCCGCGAATGCCCAGCTTGCTCCCGGCGCTCCTGGCCAAATGGCTCACTGGACAGGCGGCAACAAGCAGGGAGTAGGCACCTCGAATTCCTTGAGTTCACACGTCTGGTTCACGCTAGGGCCGGATGGGGTTCTTAACGAGGTTTATTACCCGACAGTCGACAAAGCCAACACGCGCCTGCTGGAGTTTGTTGTCACCGACGGCAAGAGTTGGGTCGAGCGCGAATCGGAAGATACCACGCACCAAATCGAAGTGCCGGATACGGAAGTGCTCAGTTTGCGTCAGGTGAATACATCCAAGGCTGGACGTTATCGCATTACCAAAACGTACATCACTGATCCGGAACGGGATGCTCTGCTGATTCAGGTGCGTTTTCAGCGACTGAAGTCCGGCCCAGTCCAGCTGTATGTGCTCTACGATCCTTCGATTAATAACAGCGGAATGCACGATACCGGCTATAGCATCGACGACTCGCTAGTTGCTTCCGATAATGGCATCGCATCGGCTCTTGCCAGCAGCTTGCCATTTACTAAGACGACTAGCGGATACTTCGGAACCAGTGATGGCCTCGTTGATCTGAAGAAATCATTTACGCTGAAAAATCTCTATCCGAGAGCGCAAGATGGCAACGTCGTGCAGATGGCAGAACTTCCTTCGGCGGCAACTCGCGATGTGAACTTCACGATTGCCGTTGCATTCGGATCCGAAGGCGAAGTGGCCATCGAGACTGCTAAAAAATCTCTGCAGAAGGGCTATGAGCACGCCTATACCGAGTACGCAAAAGGGTGGCGAGACTGGATCGGCACGCTGAAGCCAGTTGATGCGAAGTATCGCGATCAATACCAGATCGCCGCGATGGTAATGAAAGCGCATGAGGACAAGACGTATCGCGGTGCCGGCGCAGCGTCGCTCACCATTCCGTGGGGAGAGGAAACTGACGCCGACCAGCCTTCGGTAGGCGGATATCACTTGATTTGGGCGCGCGACCTGTACGAAGTCGCAACAGCGTTTTATGCGATCGGGGACAAAGAAGCTGCGGACCGAGCCTTGAATTATCTGTTCAACGTCCAGCAGAAGCCAGACGGATCATTCCCGCAAAACTCATGGCTCGATGGCCGCCCATTTTGGGGCTCGCTGCAAATGGATGAGGTTTCCTATCCGCTGATTCTCGCCTGGCAGCTCGGACGCACCGACTCCCAAACTTATGAGAAGCATGTGAAGCTGGCAGCCAACTTTATCGTGAAAAACGGTCCATCTTCGCCGCAGGAGCGTTGGGAAGAGCAGTCGGGATACTCTCCTTCCACGATCGCTGCCGAAATCGCCGGCCTGGTTTGCGCCGCTCGAATCGCTCAAATGAATCATGACGACGATGCACGCGTGCAATGGCTTAATGTTGCAGATGACTGGGCAAGTAAGCTCGAAAGCTGGACTGTGACCCAGAACGGGAAGTACTCCGATCGCTACTTTCTGCGCTTGAGCCAGCATGGACAGCCGAACTCTGGGGAAATCATCAACATCGCGAATAAAGGCGGCACTTGGGATGAGCGTGAAATCGTCGACGCAGGATTTCTTGAGCTGGTTCGTCTTGGGATTCGATCCGCGGGCGATCCGCTGATCGAGAAATCGCTCGGAGTGGTTGATACTGTGATCAAAGTCGACAGTCCAAATGGTCCAGTCTGGTATCGCTACAACCACGATGGCTATGGTGAACAGGCAGACGGACATGGCTATAACGAAGTGGGGATTGGCCGCTTATGGGTCTTGCTCGTAGGCGAGCGCGGCGAGTATGCGGTCGCATCGGGAAAGGATCCTGCGCCTTATCTCGATGCCATGCAGAAGATGGCCAATAATGGACACATGTTGGGCGAACAGGTTTGGGACCGAAAGGATTCTCCAGATCCGAACCGGTTCCAATTTGGCGAGGCGACTGGCTCTGCGACTCCGCTGAACTGGACCTGTGCACAGTTTGTCCGACTTGCAGTAGCAGCCGAAGACAAGAGACTGCCAGAGACGCCGGCCATCGTTAGCGAGCACTTTGCTCAACGACGGGCGTCACGGACGGAATTGCCAAAGACGCAGGGCGGAACTCACTGATCTTTCATCGCACCGATTTTCAAAATGCGAAAAGTGCACGATAAGTTGTGCCAAAGTGGGACCGTCGCGCGAAAAGTTGTTTAACGCCCCGTATAATCTGCATGACACTAAATTCTGCTGAGAGGGTTATCTTTGAAGAGAACGCTCCTAACGCTCTTTTGCTTGCTGGTCCTGTCTAGCCTGGCTTACTCACAAGCGGCCGACGTTGCCGTCCTGGTCGGTGGAATCTTCACAACCGATAAAACACCGCCAACCGGTGTGGGAAGCTGCTCGACCAACAATCCATTCTGCGGCCTGACAGTTCACACCCCCTCTAGGATTTCGTATGAAGGTGCTTTAGGCGTTCGGATGGTTAATCTGCACCTGGCCTCTCTCCATTTCGATCTGCCCGTAGTGGGAACACCGACACGAACTTTAGAGCAAGGAGGCTTTCGGCAGAATTACTCTACTGTGCTCGTCACACCGGGTGTGCGGTTGAAAGTCTCTTTACCTTTCTTGTCCCCATTTGCTGCGGTGGGTGGAGGTTTTGCTCATTATTCTCCTGGCACAACCGCCTGTAGCCCTGCCTGCACGGGAATAAGCAACGCGAGCAGCAGCACAGTAGGCGTATTTGAGGCTGGGGGTGGATTGGAGTTTGGCACACATATTCCTTTGGTAGGCTTTCGGGCCGAGGCGCGTTTTTTTCATACTGGATCTCCCAACTTTAATGTTGGGCAAAATCAGGTTTTCGCCGGTGCTGGACTCGTCTTGAAGTTCTGAGGAACAGAAGCTTCACCACTCAGCTCCGACAGCTTTCGTTCAAAGTCACTTCGTCTTTTTCATCAGTGCTCGGGACGCCATGCTTTAGCATTTTCCGCAACCTTCCGACTGGTTAACCTGCAGAGAAGGTAAATGCCTCCTCCCGCAAGCATTACCAGCAAGCTGAACCAGAGCGCGTTCATTCCAGCTACGGTCTCGCCGCGACTATGAAGTGCGGCAACGATGATGAGAACAGTCGGAGCAACCCCAAGCAAAGCGCAGGCTGGTACGCCACCTGGAATCCGAAACGGACGTACCAATTCTGGCTCGCGGATCCGTAGTAGGACGAGCGCGACGAATTCGAGAACCATACTAGCGCCCCACAGGACGATGTCGAGTGTGACGAGTCGCTCAAATCCCAAACCCAGGCAAGCTCCCCAGAGAATCGCGCAGGTAATAATCGCCACCCAAGGAGCTTGAGTGTTGTTCGTTGTGAGCGCGAAGGCTCGCGGCAGGAGTCCATCTTCGGCCATTGTCATTGGAAGCCGGGAGTAACTCATCAGGAGCGAATTGAATGTGGCCAGAGCTGCCACCATTCCGCCCCCGATGATTGCGATCTCCAGCCATTGTCCTGCGATCTGCCCGCCGATGGCGGCCCATGCACCAGTGGTCCAAGCCTGCGGCGGAATGCCAGTTCGGGACATGGCGCCTATAGGAATGATGTAGCCCAGCACGATCAGGACGATTGTCAGAATCATCGCCAACGGATACACACGTTGCGGGTTCTCGACTTCGCCGGCGACGTTCGAGGCATTATCGAAACCCATGTAGTTCCACATGCACACCATGAGACCCCCGATCAATCCAAACGATTGTGTCGGAGTGGTCGGTCCCGATGAGCCGCTCTTCGAGTGGATGAGTGCGAAGACCGTGAGCAAAATGAAAGGTCCGAGCATGATGAACAGCATCGCCAACGCACTGTCACCGACTGCCTTGCCGCCTGCCAGGTTCCAGAGGACGCACACGGCGATCACGGCGACACCAATTGCGATTCCGTGCCATTCCCTCTCGGATCCGGGAAGGATCCGCGACGCGTAAGCCACAAACAGGGTCGGGTAAATCGCCATATCGAAGATGCTGGCGGCCAGTGACAACCATGCTTCCTGAAATCCCCAGAATGGACCCGCAGCCCGACGTACCCAGATGTAATACCCACCTTCGGCTGGAATTGCGCTCGAGAGCTCCCCAATCATCAGAGCTGTTGGCAGGCTCCAGATTAAAGGAGTAATCAGCAGCAGCAGGATTGCTCCTCCGTACCCGGCTCCCCTAACTACGTCTTCCAAGCCATAAGGGCCGCCCGAGACCATGAAGTAAGTAGCAGCGATCAGCGGCCAGAGCGTGATCCCCTTCCTCGGTTTAGCGTTCAATTGGCCTGAGTCCTCCTTAAACGCAAAGACCCGGATTCTAACACCCAACAGCTATCCTCATGAAAATAAAAGTCAGAAACAGGAATCCCGAAGCCTTTACCAAGCATCTACATCGCAGTTGACAATAAGTCACTCAACTCTCATACTACGTCTGTTATAAAATAAGTTCTTATTGGTTTTCAGCAAGATAGGGGCTAAGCGAGAAGTTAGGAGACGCCAATATGGCAAAGATTATCGGTATTGACTTGGGTACGACCAACTCGGTTGTAGCCGTTATGGAAGGCGGGGAACCCAAGGTCATAGCAAATGAAGAAGGCGGCCGGACTACACCTTCGGTGGTCGCGTTCACCAAATCGGGTGAGCGATTGGTTGGCCAAGTCGCCAAACGCCAAGCCATTACTAATCCGGAAAACACAATTTATTCGATCAAGCGGTTCATGGGCCGTCGTTTCGACGAAGTCAGCGACGAGATGAAGATGGTGCCCTACAAGGTCGTCCGTCAGGGGGACCATGTGGCGGTGGTCGCGCAGGGAAAGGAACACACGCCTCCGCAGATCTCGGCCATGATTCTGCAGAAGTTGAAGAAAGCTGCGGAAGACTATCTCGGTGGGACTCTCACGGAAGCCGTGATTACCGTTCCCGCGTACTTCAACGACGCGCAACGTCAGGCGACCAAAGATGCCGGCAAGATCGCCGGTCTCGATGTAAAGCGCATTGTGAACGAGCCTACGGCGGCGGCACTCGCTTACGGTCTCGATAAGAAAAAGGACGAGACCATCGCCGTGTACGACTTCGGCGGCGGCACCTTCGACATCTCGATCCTCGAAGTGGGTGAAGGCGTGATCGAGGTGAAGTCCACGAATGGTGACACGCACCTCGGCGGCGACAACATCGACCAGCGCATCGTGGATTGGCTAGTGGAGGAATTCAAGCGAGAGGAAGGGCTCGACCTGCGGGCTAAGGGCAACGAGATGGCTTTGCAGCGTCTGCGCGATGCCGCGGAAAAAGCCAAGATCGAACTGTCCACTGCAATGGAGAGCGAGATCAACCTGCCGTTCATCACAGCGGATGCCTCCGGTCCGAAGCATCTGGTCAAGAAGCTTACTCGTTCCAAACTGGAACAGCTGATCGAAGACATCATCCAACGCTCGGTAGGACCATGCAAGCAGGCAATGAAGGACGCGGGCGTTGATCCCAGCAAGATTGACGAAGTCGTGCTAGTTGGCGGACAGACGCGTATGCCGCGCATTCAGGCGCTGGTGAAGGATCTCTTCGGCAAGGAGCCTCACAAGGGCGTGAATCCTGACGAAGTGGTTGCGATCGGAGCTGCAGTACAGGCCGGCGTGCTCGGTGGCGAAGTGAAAGACCTGTTGTTGCTCGACGTGACTCCGCTGACGCTATCGATCGAGACTCTCGGTGGGGTGTCCACGACGATGATTCCGCGCAACACAACGATCCCGACCAAGAAGACGGAGACGTTTTCAACGGCCGCGGACAGCCAGACTTCGGTCGAAGTTCACGTGTTGCAGGGCGAGCGTCCCATGGCGGGGCAGAATCGTACGCTCGGCAAATTTCATCTAACCGGAATTCCGCCGGCTCCGCGAGGCGTGCCGCAAATCGAAGTCACTTTTGACATCGATGCGAACGGCATCCTCAACGTCACGGCGAAGGACGTTGCGACGAGCAAGGATCAGAAGATTACGATTACGTCTTCTTCAGGTCTGAGCAAGGAGGAAGTCGAGCGCATGGCGAAGGACGCCGAATCGCACGCTTCCGAAGACAAAGCCAAGCGCGAAGAAGTGGAAGCGCGTAATCAGCTCGACTCGATGGTTTATCAGATCGACAAGATGCTGAAAGAGCATGGAGACAAGATCTCCGGCAGCGAGCGTGGCGATGTGGAATCGGCGTTGGCCGATGCCAAAAAGGCACTCGAAGGCACCGACGCAGCGGCGATGAACTCCGCACGCGAGCGGCTCACGCAGGCTTCGCACAAGTTGGCTGAGGCGATGTACAAATCGGCTCCGCCGACTGGCGCTGCGCAAGCTGGCGGCGCAGCTCCCGGCGGCGATGGTGCTCAGTCTGGCCAGGAGCAGAAGAAGGATGAAGGCGTGATCGACGCTGAGTATGTCGATGTCGAGCCGAAGAAGGCTGGGTGATCCCATTCTGCACAGTAGAGACGCAGCATGCTGCGTCTCTACTGTGGGATGAACAAAACGCGGGCTTTATAGCCGCAAAACGATTCACAGAGTTTGGGGTTAGTAGCAGTAGAAGGGAACCAGGAGCACAACATGCTCCGTATCAGGGACATGAAACAATATTTGGTGGTGAAAATTGCGCAGCAGTTGGGATCTCTGATTGAGCTGATCCCGGTTGCTGGACTTTTTCCGCTCGAAGCCGCCGAACAGTTCGTGCGCAACGCGGTGGCGACCGAGCCGGAATCATTATTTCTTATTCAGCAGGTTGGGAACGCATAATCGAAACGGAGCTCGGGTGAGCCTGGCAAAGAAGGTTGTACGACGAACGATCCCGCTGTGCGGGATCGTTCTCATTTTAGGAAGTCTCGGATGCGGGAGAGTTTCGTTCTATAGCTACGTTGCGAATCCAGCCTCGGCGCAACCTGACAGGGCGCCCGCGAGTCAAGAGCTGATCGTTCTCATACAGGAATTTCTGAAGAATGTTCCAAACAATGAACGGGTTACTTTCGACCGTTTCTTCGCCGATGATGTTCTTTACACCCGTGGCACAGGAATTCTAATCACCAAAAAAGATGTCCTTGCTGACGCAGGCAAGACTAGTGCGCCGCGAGCAAACGCGAGTTTCAGCGGAGAAGACTTCACCGTACATCAATACGGCGACATCGCGGTAGTGAACTTCCGTCTGGTAATGCATTCCACGGACAACGATAAGCCGGTAACACGCGCATTTCGCAATACTGGAACGTTTATGAAGCGCAACGGCAGATGGCAGGCAGTTGCCTGGCAAGCGACGTCGATTGCGGAGAAGTGAAAACGAGCTGCGAAGCTTCGCAGCCTTGAAGCTAAATGGCTACTCAGACCAAAGACTATTACGCGGCGCTCGGTGTTAAGAAGACGGCCTCGGCGGACGAGATTCGCAAGGCTTTCCGCAAACTTGCGCGTAAATATCATCCTGACGTTAATCCTGGCGACAAGAAGGCTGAGGAGAAGTTCAAGGAGCTCTCTGAAGCCAACGACGTTCTCAGCGATCCGAAGAAGCGCAAGATCTACGATCAGGTGGGCTTCTATTCCGACAACATCGATCCCGCCACGGCGGAAGCATACGCTCGGGCAGGTGGCGCCGGCGGTTTCCCGGGCGGAGGGGCATATACACGCGGCTCCGGCGCCGGCGGGCAAGGTGTCCCGTTCGATTTTGGCGGCTTTGATTTTTCCGATTTTGCGAGCGGCGGTTCGAGCCAGAAATCGAGCGGCGGATTCCGCGATATTTTCTCCGGCATTTTCTCGGGCGGAGGCGGACGCGTGGAACCGCAGGGTCCCGAACCGGGAACCGACCTTGAGTATCAGGTAAATGTAGGATTCTGGCAGGCGATTCGCGGCAACGTACTGCGTTTGAGCATTACCCGCCAGGACGTGTGTCCGGTTTGCAAGGGAACGGCTACGGTTGGTTCAGGACAGACATGTCCGGAATGTAAAGGGAGCGGGCACATTACTCAGACCAGCGGTCGCATGAAGTTCAACATGCCCTGCCCGCGATGTCACGGAATCGGGCAGATTCAGAATGAGTGTCCGAATTGCCACGGTCAGGGGTTGATAAACGTTACCGAACCCCTTGAAGTCCGTATCAAACCGGGAACCCGCGGTGGTCAACGCATCCGCATCGCTGGAAAAGGCAATGCCGGCCGTGGGGGCGGCCCACCTGGCGATCTGTTCATTATCATCCGCATAGAAGAGCATCCGGTGTTTCGCCGCGAAGGAGACGATATCCACGTGACCGTCCCCATCTCGATCACCGAGGCATCGCTTGGAGGGAAGATCGAGGTGCCGACCATCGATGGGCGCACTCAGCTCAAGATTCCGCCGGGTACACAGAGCGGGCAGAAGCTGCGCATGCGCGAGAAGGGCGTGCCATCGGCTACCAAAGACGGAGCCCGCGGGGACGAGATCGTCGAGGTAAAGATTGTGGTTCCGCAATTGCGTGACGAGCGCTCGAAGGAAGTCATGCGAGAGTTGGCGAAACTGAATCCGGAAGATCCCCGCGCGGAGTTATGGGCGAAAGCCAGCTAGTAAGTTCCGCGGCTTAGGACTTTGCAAGCCGAGCAGCTTCTCTTATGAAACGACGCAAACAAGGAGCTTACATGATCTCGGCCGTGGCCGAGATGTACGGCATTCATCCGCAGACGCTTCGTCTGTACGAGCGCGAAGGTTTGTTGAAGCCTTCGCGGACGGAAGGCAATACTCGTCTCTATACCGATCAAGATCTTGAGCGGCTCGAATTTATTCTCAGCCTCGCTCGCGATCTGGGTGTGAACATTTCTGGCATCGCGATCATCTTGAACATGCGTGAGCGTATGGAAGAGATGCAAAGGCAGATGCAGGACTTTGTAAAGTTCGTCCAAAGCGAAGTCTTTGCACGGGCTGCCGCGACCCATTCCGACGCGAGTAAAGGCGCCTTGGTTCCACTTCGCCGGACGATTCATCCTGCCGGCAATCGCGATCGAAAGCCCTAACAGCGAGGCGCCTCTGTCTGCGGCCTTCGGGTATTTTGCGCCCCAAGGGAATTGAGCCATGCAATTGTCACGAGTAATGGATAAACGACCGATCTCTTCAAGACCTCGCGAACTCTACAAATCGATGAATGCGATCTAGCGCTCCAACAATGAATTCATCGGCGCAGGAGTGCTCGGCTGTTGTACCGCCACCGAGGTTAGCTCGCTGATTCTCCTCGCCGCTTGCTCTCGCAGTGATTGCTGACTGCACTCGGTGATGAATTGCTGGTATTCGGATACTGCATTGTGCGGCTGATGCAATGCTTCAAATGACGCCGCCGCGATGACGTGCACTGTTGCCCAGTTCGCATGGGGCAGAGCGTGAGAGGCCCTGGCTTCTCGGATTGCCTCGTGGTACCTGCCGAGCTTCAGAAAGGACTCAGCTTCCATGGCGTGAATGTCCACCATATCAGGAGTCCCAATTCGGTATCGCTCCAGAATGGTTAGAGCCTCATCGAATCGTCGTTCCACGATCGAGAGCTTAGCCAGATTCATCAGCGCAGGCTTGCTGCGGGGATTCAGCTCCAGAGCCTTTTCGAGGTACTGCCGTCCGCTCTGCGGATCCCCAAGCTGATTGCAAATCACTCCAAGGATGTTGTAAGCACGCGACAATTTTGGAGCTACTTTAGTGACCTCGATGAAAGAGTTCCGAGCCTTCTGCAATTCCCCGCGTTCGAACTCAGCAAAAGCGCTTTGGAATAAAGATCTGACTCGAGACGAGATTCGCAAGTCTTCAACTTCCACATCGTCTTCCAGGAGAGCGCTGTGCGAATCGGCTCGGCCAACGATTGTGAATCCAAGTTCGCATGGGCCGGAATCAGGGACGTGTAGAGGTCCAGCGGTGAGGAAGTTAGTATCTACGCCACCAGTCTGCAGGCGATACTCGCCTGGGAGCAAATCAGGAATGGTAATCGAGCCCGTCTCGGGAACTCGAACCTCACGAATACGACGGCTTTCATCGAAAATCTGTAATTTTAGCTTGGCGGGAACTGCGCCGCTGGACATTACGACTTGAACATGGCAACTCTGAAGCTTTGAGTCAGACGCTAAAGAGCAGATCGATGAGCAGAAGAGTAGCAGAGCCGAAACTAAACTGCGTTGCATAAGGGCCTCGCGAGAATGACGCGGGCCCGGCTACTCGGATAGTGAGAATGTGATCAGTAGTATCAGAACGGTGATGTTCCATGCGCGAAACGGTGCGGTGTTCGCGAATGGTTTTACATGATGCTGGCAGATTGTGCAGGGGACCTGGGAAAGACAGTATCGACGATCTCGACTCTGCCGGGAGTTCTTACCAGCGGAATGCGGACGAGTAGCCTGACTCCGTCACGCGAGTTCTCAAGTTCCATTGTTGCACTTTCCTTGTACAGCAGCGAAAGACGTTCCATGGTGTTTTTCAAACCAATGCCGCTGCGAACCTTCCAATCGGGACGAACCGACGGGCCATCGTTATAGATCGAGATAATAAGATCGCCGCTTTCGGCTTTGGCGCGGAGCTCCACGCGACAGTCGCCGCGCGTGCGAGCCACGCCGTGCACGCAAGCATTCTCCACCAGCGGCTGCAAGAGCATGTTCGGAACGCGCGCTTCCAGCACGTCGTCGTCAATATCAATCTCTAACTTCATTCTGGAGCCAAATCGAATCTTTTGGATCTCAAGATACTCCTCAGCGAGCTCCACTTCCTCCAGCAAGCCCACTTCGCGGCTATCATCGCGGGCCAGCGCGAGCCGAAGCAGGTTGGCAACTCGCGAAAGCATCTGATCGGCTGCAGCGGTGTCGCGATGAAGCAGGCAAGACACCGAGTTCATCGCATTGAACAGAAAATGAGGATTTAACTGCGCGCGGAGAGTCTGGAGCTTCGACTCGATCAGAGCGTGCTGTAGTTGAAGCTTTTCGCGTTGATCGTCACGATGTCGCCGGTAATACTCAACCGAAGCGAGCACCGCAAGGATCGTAAGATATTCAATGATGTTCTGCCCAAACTCGCCGCGCAGGTTGTACATAAGGCGCGCCTTCACGCTCATGTCGCGTATTCCCAATTGCGCAATCGCCACGCCGGCGATATAAAGACATGTCGCCACAGGAGCGGTGACGATCGCAATGCCAGCGTGTACGGCCAAGTCCCGTTTCCATTTTGGGCCTTGCAGGGAGAAAACGCGCATGTATTGCCAAATGGCGAGCGCCATCAGGCTCCACACATAGAAATCAATAAGTTGATTGGCAGCCTGTTCAGAGAAGTAGTTGTTTGGCCGATTCCACTGCTTCATCACCTGATGCGCTTGCCAGGCCAGCAGCAATGCGAAGCTCGTCATAATCGCGAACAAATAAGCAACAGGAATGACGAAGAGCCCTCGCTGGTTCTTTCGGATGTGACCCTGCGTTTGGTTCTCAACTTTCTGAATCTGGTCAATCATCTTTCTATAACGTCTTTCTATTAGCTAGAGCACGCTCAATCAATTGGACTGTACAAGCAGATGCATGCGAGTCACAGGACTGTAATCTTAGTCTCTGCAATGCACAGAAAATTGAACTGATCCTCCTGTAGTCCCTAAAAAATCGGTATTGGTCCCTAAGGCTTGCTTTTGTTGCCGCGACGCAATCTCAGGAATGGCCTTGAAAAGGTGACTCAAAGAGCCATCAGAAAAGTCCTTGTTTCTGGAGGCAGGTGCGGCCGACTATTCCAGATTTTGTAGTCCTATCTCCCGCTCGACGCGCAATTTGCTCAATTCAAACCGACTACCTCTATCCAACCGGGTACGACTCGTTATCGAGGGATGCAATTTCGTACCTAACTTCCAGATTGGCGTTTCGGCTGGCTTGCCACATGCACACAGCAGCCAGGAACGCATTTGCGTTCTGGAGGAAGGATGCACCGCAAAATTACGAGTGTTCTTGCAGTGATGCTCTTTGGCTGCACGTTGCTGTTTGCGCAGGTTCAAAGTGGGAATATCACCGGGACGGTGCGAGATACTTCTGGAGCCGTGGTTCCTAATGCGACGGTCGCTGTGGTGAATCTCGGAACTCAAGCGCACAGAATCGTTCAAAGTAACTCGGCGGGGACTTACACAGTTACAGGCTTGCAGCCCGGACAGTACGAAATCACGATCACCAGCGGAAACTTCGCTCCTTTTAAAAGAAACCTGACCGTTGCCGTTGGAGGCAACGAGACGGTCGATGCCTCGCTGGGAGTTTCTGCCTCCACCACGGTTGAGGTTGTGGCGACCAACCCAGCAATCGAGGTCAATACGCAGTCGCAAGAGCTTTCGCAGGTGATCAGCTCTCAGCAACTGTCACAGCTACCCAGCCTTACGCGCAACCCATACGACTTCGTAATGTTGTCGGGAAACGTGAGCGCCGGCGATCGCACCGGAGTGGGATCGGTTCAGGCTGGTCAAAACGCCGGGCAGAGTATGACTGATCGCGGTGTTGGCTACTCAATCAATGGACAGCGCTCTTCGGGCACGGAGATATTGCTTGATGGAGTCGAGAATGGCGATCTTTTTGCCACTGGCGCGGCTCAGATCGTTCCGCAAGATGCCGTTCAAGAATACCGCATATTGACCAGCAACTTCGACGCGCAATACGGGCGCGCCTCAGGCGGCGTCGTGAATTTAACCACGAAGGCGGGCAGCAATTCTTTACACGGCTCGGCATGGGAGTTCAATCGCGTGTCCGCGCTCACAGCCCGCACGTATGACAATGCTGCCAATAATCTTGCTTCCATGAACAGCGGCAACGGTCCTATTCCCAAGGGGAGCTACACGCGCAATCAGTTTGGGTATGTTGTCACCGGCCCGGTCATCAAGAACAAGCTGTTCTTCTCTCAGATCACGGAATGGGTTCGCGTTCGCAGCGCTGCGAGTCTGAACGCACTTGTTCCAACACCGCAGCTGATTTCCTTTACCGCTCCTAATGTTCAACAGTATTTCCAGGGTGCAGGGAAGAATGTTCGTCCCTTCGGAAGCACGTTGAGCGCAGCGCAGGTAGTCGCGGCTACGAATGATACGGGCGCATTTGCACAGCGAGTGCCAGGCAACACGCCCGCTTTCGGCTCGGTGAATTACATCGCGCCGGCCGATGCCGGCGGCGGCAATCCACAAAATACCAAAGACATCATCGGCAGGCTCGATTTCAATCCGACCGAAGCCACGCAGATGTTCTTCCGCTACGCACTGTATGACGAGAACGATTTCCCTGGAGTTATTTTTAACAGCCCGTACACTGACTTCAACGTTGGCCAGGCTTCCTTCGCCAACTCCGCGCTTTACTCCATCAATCACACTTTTTCTTCATCAGTGCTCTCGAGCAGCAAGATCAGCTATGCCCGAGAACGGCTGAATCAGAGCTTCGATAAGGCCTTTGCCAACATCCCCACGCTCTACCTCGATGGAGCGCCGACGATCGCGAATCAGCCGGTGAATCTGCCTGGGTTCTTCAGTCTCACGCCTGGAGCGGGAGGACTCCCGTTCGGAGGACCGCAGAACGTGATTCAAGCGAATGAGGATCTCTCATGGGTGAAGGGAAATCACACCATGCGCTTCGGCGGGCAATATAGCTATCAGCAGGTGAACCGCGCATTCGGGGCCTTTGCCCAGGCCACTGAAGTACTCGGCGCTAACGCTTCACAAGGGCTCGACAATCTCATCAACGGCAACCTTGTGCAATATACGAAGGCGGTATTCCCTCAGGGCAAATTTCCCTGCGTACGGAATCCGAACACGAACGCGCTGGTGGTGACTCCCGCTTGCAGTCTGAATCCTCCTCTAACGCAACCCAACTTTGCTCGCAGTTTCCGTTATCGGGACTGGGCTGGGTACGCGCAAGATAGCTACAAGTGGAGTCCGCGACTCACACTCAACTATGGATTGCGCTATGAGTACTACGGAGTGCAACACAACAATCATCCGGAACTTGATTCCAACTTCTATCGAGGAAGCGGATCGAACTTCTTTGAGAAGGTAGCGAACGGCGCTGTGTTTACGGTTCCGAACAGTCCGATTCATGCCCTGTGGAATCCAAGTTACGGAACGCTTGCTCCTCGAGTCGGATTTGCCTGGGATGTGTTTGGAACAGGCACGACAAGTCTGCGCGGTGGGTATGGCATCAGCTATGAGCGGAATTTCGGCAACGTCACTTTCAATGTGATCCAGAATCCGCCGAATAACTCAACCATCAACCTCCAGGCCGGAGGAGGCATTCCGTTGTTCGTGAGTCTCGACCCTCTTGGTCCGGTTTCGGGCGGAGGGGGAGCTACGATTCCGCTGCCTCCAGCCAGCTTGAGGAATGTGGATCAGGACATTCGAACTGCTCAGACTCAGTTCTATAGCATGGCGCTGGAGCGCAGAGTGGGAGCGAGTTCGTTGGTCGCTATGGAGTACAGCGGCGCGCGCGGAATCCACCTATACGACATCAAGAACATCAATACGCTTGGCTCGGGACAGGCGTACCTTGGACAACCGTTCAACGGAACATTCCTCACTCGCGTGAACCCGCAATATACCGGCATCAACAACCGCGGAAGCAATGGCGACTCTTACTATCATGGGCTCAATTTCCGATTCCAGACGCAGGACATCTGGAAGTCCGGCTTGAGTATGGTCGCCAACTATACCTTTGCGCATTCGATCGACGATCTAAGCTCGACCTTCGCCGATAACCTCCAGGGAGCTTCGGGCGGAATTGGGAATTTGGGATATCTGGATCCACGCAACCCTGGGCTGGATCGCGGAAATTCGGATTACGACATCCGCCATCGCGTGGTGGTTTCGCCGATTTATGAAACGCCATGGTTCAAGCAATCGGGTGGCTGGTCTCATCTGTTGCTTGGTGGCTATACCTTTACGAGCATCTTCACCGCGCGTACCGGAACTCCGTTTGGCGTCTTCGACAGCACAAATTCTGCGAACGCGGGAGGTGGATACGGGTGGCCGCGATACGTTCCCGGCGCATCGATCACTGGTTATTCGACGGGAACTCCAATCAGCGTTGGCGTGGACAGCTTCAACATGCTCAATTTGCCGGCAGCGAATACTACGGTATTCAATCCGACAATCGGGTTCTCGGACTTTGGTCCATATCCCGTAACTATGACTCATCGCAATGCGTTTCGTGGTCCTGGCGCGTGGTCATTCGATCTCTCGGCAGCCAAGAACTTCCGCATCGGCGAACGTATGAATCTGGAATTCCGAGCCGAGGGATTCAACATTCTCAACCATCACAACTTCTTCGTGAACGGCGCGAATCTCGATGTACCCAACTTCGCTACCGGCGCACCCATCCAAGTGCTGGCGAAGAAAGGTGGACTCGGAACGCTAGCGACCGGCGGCAATCACGATGAGCGCCGCTTTGGACAATTCGCTCTCCGATTGCACTTCTGATCCCTAGCTGTTCTTTAATTAATTCTTAGGGAGCCGTCCCTGCGGCTCCCTTTTTCGTGCCTAGCGGATTGTTTCTAATCATCAACAGTCTCCATGAATTAATAGTTTGGGTCTATCTCCTCCAGAAATCCATACTCACCCACCGTCAACTGATACCAAGCTGTTGTATTGGGTATTCAGTGCCAGCAACCTCGTGACACAAATCAGTAGTTTCATCACTACGAATCCGGCATTCGTCACTGGGAAGCCGATTTCGGTCATCTTGTACTCAAGTAGTACCGTTTTAGGAAGCCCACGTGCACTCATTGTTCCACAGTAAAACGCACAGCGTCAGGAGATGTGAATTAAGATGAGTTTCAGACTGTCAAAAGTGTTTGCGCCTTGCATGAGCGCCCTCATGCTGCTCACAAGTTTCCTGCTGCTCGTCCCAATGCTAGCGGGACAAGGAATCACGACCGGTTCGATTACCGGTAGCGTGCAAGATCAGCAGCAGCAGGTGATCCCAGGGGCCAGGGTGACCGCCATCGAGAATGGCACCAATACGTCATTCAATGCGACGACCGATGCCTCAGGCTCATTCGAACTGCGAGGATTGCCTGTGGGTACTTACAACGTAGCCATCGAGGCTTCCGGATTCAGCAAGAAGCAGGTGACCAATGTGGGAACGAGCGCCGGACGCGCCTCCTCGTTGGGCGTGCAGATCTTGGGAATCGCCTCGACCCAGGAATCTATAACTGTCGAAGGGACCGCCCCCATTCTGCAGACTGACACGATGCAGATTGGCGAATCATTCGAGACGAAAAAGCTTGCGGATTTGCCTGTAGGAAATGGACTCGACATCGTCACTCTGTTCACGCCGGGCGTTGTCCCGGCTGGCGACTCCGGCTTCAGCAATCAAGGTGGAGCACAGTTCGCCGCGAACGGTCAGCGAGCTCGCGACAACAACTTTCAGCTCGACGGACAGAGCAACAACGATACTTCCATCGGCGGCCCCGTGGTTTTCTTCGGCAATCAAGACGCCGTCGCCGAAATCCAGGTGCTGACGAACTACAGTGCGGAGTATGGACGCAACACCGGAACCGTCGTGAATTATGTCACGAAATCCGGAACCAACAATTACCATGGTTCGGCGTTCGAGATCTACAACGGGAATTGGGGTGACTCGCTGGCGAATCAGGACAAGTCGCCACTGTTCGGCATTTGTCCAAAGGGAGTCGCCAAAGGAACCGCGACAGACTTTGCGAGCTCCTGCACTGAGCCGGTTGTTCCCCGCAACGTGGACAACCGTTTCGGAGGGATAATAAGCGGTCCGATTTTGAAAGATCGACTCTGGTTTTTCGGTTCCACCAATCTGGAGAAAATCCGCACGGGCCCAACGCTAGCGTCGTCAGGCGGCCAGCTTACTCCTACTCAGAACGGACTTGCGCAGCTCGCAGCCGCGTTTCCGAACAACCCTGCCGTTGCGGCGTTGAAGGCGGTCGGACCCCTTGCGGTGACAAAAGGAACGCTCACTGTGGGAGCGCCGCAGATCGTGACGGTGAATGGAAGGCCGATCGAGTTTGCCACGGTAACTCGGAACCTCGATGCCATTGCCAATGACTATGAAGGCAGCGGGCGCATCGATTACCAGCTTTCCCAAAACGACAAAATCTTTGGGCGGTATTACTACCAGAAACAGTTATTCACGAACGTCTCAATAAATGGCCTTGCCGGATTGGCGGCTGGACAGTTTATTGACGAGCCGAGCCGCACTCACTCAGTAGGAATTGATTGGGCGCATACTTTTTCTCCGATGTTCCTCAACCAGGCTCGCTTCAGTTACTTCACAACGACTGTGGGCTTCGAAAACGGGGGGTTCCCCGACTGCAGCCGCACCAACTTCGCCAAATGCCCCACCTTCGTTAATTTCAATGACAACACCCTGGGATTTGGAGAGGTAAGCGGGTTTCCGCAGGGACGCGATGTAATCAATTATCAGGTCCAGGACAACGCCACCCGACAAGTTGGAGCTCATGCTTTGAAGTTCGGAGGCGAGTTCCAGCGCCAGCGTCAGCCAAATTTCTTCCTGCCCAATTCAGCCGGGACATTTACGTTCTCTTGCCTAGCAGCGTGTGCACCCGGACAGACTAGCGATTTCATTAGCAACACTGCAGCGCAGTTCCTGTTTGCAGATGGGCCCCCGCAAATCAACTTCGAGGAGAATGATGGCGCCTTCTACTTGCAGGATGATTGGAAAGCTCGAAGCAATCTCACTTTGACTCTCGGATTGAGGTACGAAATAGGCTCACAAGCCGTGAATCTGCTGCACGACATTACGGTGCAGCGCGAGAGCAATCCTGCGACGGCATTTTGGAACACATCGTTGCCATTGTCGCGGACGACTTTGCCTGCGATTCCTATCGCGAACAAGAACTTCGCACCGGTTGTGGGATTCGCGTATTCTCCAAGCGGCGGATGGTGGGGTAACAATGCAACCGTCATTCGCGGCGGTTTCAGAATTGCCTACAATCCGGAGTTCTACAACCTCTTTACAAACGTCGCTGGAGGCGCGCCATTCGTAAACCTCGGTCAGGTTTCGAATTGTCCAAATTGCTTGCCCGCTTCGGGAAACGGCGCCGATGTTCGATCTAGCGATTTGGCATTGATTCCGCGAGGCGTAGATCCAGGCACACGCAAGCAAACGCTGGTGGCGCCGAACCTGCACAATCCATATGCCGAACAGTGGAACCTCGGTGTGCAGCGCCAACTTGGTTCTCGCATCGTGGGGGAACTCCGGTATGTTGGAAACCGTGGCGTAGGACTATTCCAGGACGTGAATACGAATCCAGCGCTGAACGCGCTCACTGCTGCCGGATTTGGAAAGTTTATCCCCTCCAACTTCACGCCTTGTGCTACTCCGGGAGCGCCAGGCTTCTCAGCTGGCTACGCGAACTGCAATCAGACTCGCGTTCTCTCGCGTAACAACATCGGTATGTCCTACTACAACGGACTGCAGTCCCGTCTCGATGTGCAGGGCTTCCGTGGCATGACGGCAGGAGTGAGCTATACGTTTAGCCACACCATCGATACTTCCAGCGAGGTATTTAACAGCCTGGGTGGAGGAAGCACGCTCGCTTATCCGCAGAACCCATTCAACATCACCGGAGGAGAGCGCGGGACCAGCGGTCTCGACTATCCGCACGTATTCTCGCTCTACATTCTTTACGATCTTCCGTTCTTTAAGGATCGAGGAGGAATCATGGGCAGACTGTTGGGTGGATGGCAGGTGAATCCAGCTTATCGTTTCACCAGCGGTCAACCTTACACGCCGGTTGAAGCTCGCGGACTGGGAGCCGGCACGACTCTTTGCGATCCAACGGGAACGTTCAGCACGGCGAATTCGCCCTGCCGGCCGATCCTCGCAAATCCAAATGCGCCGGTCGATACAGTGGGCGCATATGATAACAACTTGCAGCTGACAAACTTCTTCACTGGAGCTCCGATCAGCGGTAGCGCCGTGCATTGGATTCTCAATGACAACAACGCTGCCAGAGTGCTCGGAACGCCTTTTGGAGGAGCAGCCCGCAACACCGTGCGCGGCGACACCATCAACCAGTTGAACCTGTCTCTCTTAAAAGACATGAAGCTTACAGAGAGATTCACGGTCCAATTGCGAGGAGTCGCTTACAACGTGATGAATCGTCAGTATCGTGGGGTGCCCGATCCGCAAATCCGGAACGGAAACTTCGCCGATCAGCAAGGTTCATTCGGGAACACCTTCTTCAACAGCAACGGTGGCAATCCGCAACAAGCTAACTCGATCTTCTCCGGAATCGATCGCAGGAGGATCGAGGTCGGCGCGAAGGTCATCTTCTAGACGTCGGTACGTCGGTCGTCAGCGGTGAGGAGAGTCCTCACCGCTTCTTTTTTGGTACATGAGCGCCAATTCGGACGAAACTTTCAATTTGCCAATATCAGCGCACTGATATTTCTCCTGTTCAATTTTGAACATTCATCACCCAGCGATGGACAGTGCGATCCACTGAACGCGTCGTTCAGCAGAGGAAATCTGAGGTTTTATCAATCACCTGCATTGGACAACAGAATCTCCATTTTCATTGCGACCTCGGACTGTCACACTCGTCTGAAGTCCATACCTAAACAACGACAACTTATCCCCACGAAGGGACGAAATCTGCTCTGCTCCGTCCAAAGCTCAGCTCCTGCCAAGTGAGAGGCGAGAAACTTGCACTGAATCAATAACAGTCGTGTTGCCGGTGTGAGCCGGCAAGGGAGGGCTGTCGTGGGAATGCCAAGTACTGCGGAGGGTCAGATCAATATGATTCTTGCCCCCAAGTTGCGAGCCGTCATTGCGGACGATGAACCCCTATCGCGCGAGAAGCTGCGGGTTCTGCTGGAACGAGAATCAGACGTACAGATCGTCGCTGAGTGCAGCGGCGTAGAAGATACGTTAAATGCGGTGCGAAGCCATCATCCCGATGTGCTCCTGCTCGATATCGAACTCGAAGGCGGCGATGGCTTCGACATCATCCGCAGCATTCCCGGTGAGATGCCGATCGTGATATTCACTACCGCCTACGACAGCTACGCTCTCCAGGCCTTCGAGGCGCAAGCCCTCGATTATCTGCTGAAGCCATTCGATCAGGAGCGCCTGCATCGCGCATTGGAACGTGCCAAGACTGAGATGACGAAGTCGGCCAAGGGCGCGCTGAACGACAACCTCGCCAGCCTGCTCTCGGCAGCACGGAAGCCCCACGCGGAGAATCGGCTCATTATCAAGTCAGGCGGACGCGTAGTATTCATCCAGCTCGACGAGCTTGATCCCTCGCAATTCATCCGCATTCACCGCTCATTCATCGTGAATGTAAGCAAGATCAAGGAGCTCCAGCCCTGCAACAACGGAGAGTTCATGGTGTCACTGCGTAACGGCAAAGAACTCCCGTGCAGCCGCTTCTATCGCCATGCCCTGGAGTCGCTCTGGAAGGGAACTCAGTAGGATTCCAGGCGAATCGCCAGACTAAGAACAGCGAAAGTAACAGTGAACTTTTAGTTTTCACCGGACGGTTTCGAATTCTGCCCAGAATTCGCAAAACTCGATTTCAGGAACACTGAATTAGCAGTGAATTGCTTTTTATCATCAGCTCCCGTTTTCCGGCCTGCTCCGACATTGCAACTGGCTGAATTCGCGCTATAGTGTGGCCGTGAACCGTACGGACACGCTAGCCGAAGTTCCTCACCGGAAGCCAGAGGATTCCAGCGCTACCTGTTATTGTCCGAACTGCTCATCGCGGCTCGAAGATTCACGCTGCAAGATGGTGTGCAGGAACTGTGGATTCTTTCTGAGCTGCTCAGACTTCTACTGAGTTGATCGCTGCCAACACACGCCATCTCAGGACAGCAGGCAATCGTCCCTTCAGCAAATGGCGTCTCATCAGAACGCATGTTGAATTCTCCTTCCACCTCCTGGCAGTGAGCTTTGTCTCCTTCAGCACGACCCGCATTGCGGGGCCATTTTTCTGCGTGAAACGCAGACGCATCGTAGAGCGGGCATCCTGCTATCGTTAATGAAGACGAAGCTATGAACGAGCTCAGACTTCTCACCATCCTCGCCTCCATGACTGCAGCTGTGTCTTTCGCCGCTCACTTCTCGGGCGCGCAAACGCAGAAGCCAACTACGTTCAGCGACTATCGCACGCAAGCTCCAGGCGTTTGGCACAAGATCACGGTCGCCGATCTTCCTGAACCCTACGCAACCAAAGCCGTAGACAACGGCCCTCCCGGAAGAGGACCACAAGGCGCGCTGGCCTCGCGCCCGAAGGACGTCTGGCCCAAAGCTCCTGCCGGATTCAAAGTGGAACTCTACGCAACGGGCTTGCGAAATCCTCGCGAGCTTCGCACCGCGCCCAACGGCGACCTGTTTCTGGCGGAAAGCGAACCCGGCGTTATCATGGTCTTCCGGGGCATCACCAAAGACGGCAAGGCCGAGCGCACTGAGACTTTTGCCACAGGTCTAAACAAGCCGTTTGGGATCGCGTTCTATCCCGTCGGACCCGATCCTCAGTGGATCTACATTGGGAACACCGACTCGGTCGTTCGCTTTCCCTATAAGAATGGAGAACTCAAAGCGAGTGGCCCCTCGCAGAAGATCGCCGATCTTCCCGGCGGGGGACGCCTTCGTGGCGGAGGTCACTGGACACGGGATATTGCTTTCTCCCTCGATAGCAAGAAGATGTACGTCTCCGTCGGCTCGCATTCCAACGTCGACGACACCGACAATAATCCCACGGAGTCCGAACGCGCCGACGTTCTCGAGTTCAATCCCGATGGCTCGGGACGCCGCGTCTTCGCCTCCGGCATTCGCAATTGCGTCGGAATTGCCGTCAATCCCAAAACGGGCGAGCCGTGGTGTTCCGTCAACGAACGTGACAACATCGGCGACGATCTTCCGCCGGAGTACATCACGCACGTCAAGGATGGAGGCTTCTACGGCTGGCCCTGGTATTACATCGGCGGCCATCAGGACCCGCGTCATAAAGGAAAGCACCCGGAGTTGAAGGACAAGGTCGTCGTTCCCGACGTCCTGGTGCAGCCGCATAATGCGTCGCTCGAGATGGCGTTCTATGAAGGCAAGCAGTTTCCCGCACAGTATCAGGGAGACATCTTCGCCTCCGAACACGGCTCCTGGAACCGCAAACTACGGACTGGCTACGAAGTAATCCGCGTGCCCCTGCATCAGACCGGCCACGCAGGGGGCGAATACGAGGACTTCCTCACCGGCTTTGTAACTCCAGAAGGCGACGTTTGGGGACGTCCAGTAGGAATCGCAGTAGCGCCCGATGGGTCACTGCTAGTAAGCGACGACGGATCAGAATCGATCTGGCGGGTGAGCTATTCCGGAGGTAGATAGTCTCGCACTTTTGGTGGGACGACTGAGAGTGGTCCACCACGATCGAGTGATGGGCTGACGAAAAAAGTTCAGAGTCTCCCTTCCAGCCGGACGGGTGAGAGTCTTCTGCGTTATAAGGGAAGGCTCATATCGCGCAGAGGAAGGCAGGCCAATCGTCCGGATCAAGGCCGCACTGAATGCGTCACTGCTCCCTGCGAATCGGTCAGCCGTACCGAGCTAATGGCGCGTGATCCCGCTATTCATTTGTACGCCCCGAGGAGATGCTTTGGCTGGCACTGGGCCCTGTTTGGGACCCAAATTGAACATCGGTTGCGATTCTATTTCACCATTGCCCTGACAGGCGTGACAGGTTCGACCGTTTCCATCGGTGCAGCGCCCTTTGCAGACGGGACACCTTTGTTTCATTGACATGACAACATCATACCTGAGTCCAGGGATGTCCAGCGCCTTCTTACGCCACTAAACCGTTTTGATCTTGCTTTTCCACGCGGACGCTGCCATGATGGCGATCCCTTTTCGCACCAATTTGGGAACGGAACATTCTCTGACCGGCCTGGCCGGCATGGAATGAAAGGAGTGTCACGTATCGTGCCTCGCATAGGGACGAAACTCACTCGCGCCGGATTATCTGTTGTCCGCTATGCCTTACCCAGCAAGATCACTACTCACCTTCTCCGCTCTGAAGGTCGCACAGTTTGCGGCGTGAAGACTGCAGGATCGCGCTGGAAGCGCGGCGGCACCTTTAATCCTGAGCACGATTGCAAACGCTGCGCCAAACGCTTTCGTCGAGGAGTGGAAAATGTGCTGACCTACTGTCCCAAATGCGCACTGGATCTAAACGCCAGCTTCGAGCTCCAACCCGACCGCAAATGCCAAAACTGCGGCTTGCAATGGACGTAGCCGGAACGCCAGACTGTCTTAATTTCATAAACGGATTCAATTTCTAAGTGGCTTTTTGAAACTTCAGGAAAGTGGAGCCTGCCCTGCTCTACTTATCCGTCACTGTTTCGCTTACGCCGACGATCCTGGAATCGGTGCGGAATTTTTTGTAGTCGCGGAAGCTTTGTTCGGCGTCCATGTTGAAGTTCTTGAGCAGAGCGACGCGTACGTCGATTTTGAAATTGAGCTGGCGCGGTAGCCAGACCTCGTCGTTGATGCGCGTTTGCTCGATCATGACGTGCGAGCCCTTGTGGATGCGGGCAAGGAACAATCCCCAGGAGACGGTGTCGAGGGCTTCGACGTCCATCTTTGACATCTGCAGGTCGGCCTTGTCGATCCAGATGCGGCCGTGAAATTTGGGCAGGTAGTTAGCGTATTTCATGTGCGGCACGAAGCCGGCACGAGGCTCGGCGGAGATCGCCCACGCTTCGCGGTCGCCCACTAGCTCGGTGCCGAGCAGAGTGAAGTTGTAGGCGTTGACGATCTCGCGTTCAAACTGGCGTCCTTCTTCGCGATCTTTGGCCTCGCGCTCAGCGCGTTTCTGGCGGTCTCTGTCCAATTCGTTTTTACGCTTGTTAATGATCTTCTGGATCTTCTCTTCTTCTTTGGCCGCTTCCTTTTCTGAGATCGGCTTGTCATCTTTTTCGATCAGTTTCTGCACCTGCTCGCCGTAGATATTCAGGACTTCATATGTCCTGGTCTCCGTAAACTTCGTGTTTCCCTTGCCGTCCAGATGATTCTCGACATCGCGTTCGATGTAGGTGTAGTTGCGCTGCTTTTTGTCGTTCTCGATGTCGTTATCGGTGACTTTCTGAATCAGGTTTCGAATCTGTTCTGCGCTGAGCGATCCCGACACAGAAGGCAAGTCGGGAGCGGGCTTTCTGGTCGAGACCGAGGTTGCGTCGGAATCTTTGATCAGCGAGTGCGCCGGAGAGGGCTGAGCCATAGTGCTGGGATGAACCGCGAAAGTCGCTATGCCCAAAATGAAAAGAGCGAAACCTGTGCGCCTCGTCGGCATGTTATTCAAAATACGCATAGTCATTGAATGTTCCTATAAAACATATGAGCGGGCGAATCGGGTGCTGACCCGCTTCGCTGGGATTAATCACCTTACGGCAGTACACCTGAATGCTAGACGGATGTAGAGATCCGAAATTAGCACTAGCACTTTGTGATTCCTCAAATACGTCCGGAGAAAGGTTTGGGGGCAAACAGATTCTCTATGATTAGCGGCAAGTACCGAGCGTGGAGCGCACGTCATGTTACCAGCCCAAAAGAATGAAGCTGAGAGGGACCATTTTGGACGATGGGCGTAAAATAAAGCTATGTCGCGACTGGTGATAGCGGCCGCCTTGGTTTTCGCTGTGGGGGTCCCTATGCACGCGCAGCGTGGGATGCGCGGTGTCGGCGGCGCTAGAGTTGCGATGGGTCGCAGTGCGCCACCGATGGGCATTGCTCCAGCCACTCAGCGGCAATTCTTTGCTCCCCACCCTGCGATGATGACTGGATCTCGAGTGCCGTTCGCTCCTCAACGGCGGAGTGTCATGCCCTTTGCCCACATCAATAGTGCACCGATCTTCAGGACCCACGCCTTCGGCAGCCGCTTCGATCATGGTTTTCATCGCCGACGCGTTTTCGTGGTCGCCTCTCCTTATTACTACCGCTCCTATTGGCCATACTATTACAGCGATTACGGCTATCCGTATTACTCATTCAGCTCGTACTCATCTGAGCCGGCGCCGGCCAACAACAGCTCTTACGCCGATCTCAGCAATCAAATGAGTCAGCTCGACTCAGAAGTCCGACAGCTCCGGGATGAGAACGATTCTTTGCGCTCAGCGCTCGAGGAACAACGTCGCCCAGTAGCTCCGCCCAGTCCAGCCGGAGCCAAGCCCGCGGATGAGCCTGCTACGGTGATTGTTTATCGCGACGGTCATCGCGTCGAAGTCCAGAACTACGCGATTGTGGGATCGACGCTTTGGCTGCTATCAAACGCTCGCGCCACCAAGGTGCCGCTCGCTGATCTCGATATCAACCAGACAGTCAAAGCAAACGAAGATCGCAGCGTGAATTTCCTCGTTCCGAAATAGGTCATTCGTTTCCAGTGCGATCGATAGCTTTCTTCAACGCTATCTTGTCCAACATCGGTAGTGCTAAAGAGAGGAGGAATCCGATGCGCCGGTCCAGGATGGTGAATGCGTCGCGGAACGCTCGCGTAATTTGTTCTGGAGTTCCGGCAACCATGCGGGATCCGGAACTCCCCAATGTGCCATCATTGGCTGACCTAGCCAAACAGGGCAAATCTCCTTGGCAGCATTGTCGCAAACAGTAAATATAAAAGCTCTGGAGCTTTGGGCACGGCAAATTCATTCCAGCTCTTGCTCTGCAAGCTCTCATCGACTCGTGGCCATCTGAATCTGCCGCAGGGCTTCGCAATGGACCCCCGCTCGATGACTTCCCTCGCTGAAGGCGCGGAATTGCGGTTCGCCCCGGTGACGCAGAATAGCTTCTGCCATGATTGAACGCGCGGAGTTGCCGGTGCAGAGAAAAAGCACGTTATAGGTTGGCTTCATAATGGGCTATTGCAGCAGTTCGGCCCACAGCCGCAATCAGGCTTCTGTGCGCGAACGAAGGCGCTGATGAACTTGCCTTCAACTTGAGAGGCAATGGCGTCCACGTTTACTCCCTCTGCATTGAGAAAAGCCCGGGCATCTCCGATGTTGTAAATGCGGGTTGGTTCGATCTCGATGGAATCGAATCCTGCCTGCTTGAGCTTTGCAATGTAATCGTCGTCGCGCAGCGCGCCGGCGATGCAGCCTACCCACAGCAACATGCTCCTTCTCACCTGGTCGGGAACTTCGCCGCGCACGACTACATCCGAAACAGCGAATCTGCCGCCAGGCTTGAGAACCCGAAACACTTCCCGCAGCACCTTGTCCTTATCAGCGGAGAGATTGATTACGCAGTTCGAGATGATGACGTCCACCGAACAGTCAGGCAATGGAATATTCTCGATTTCCCCTTTCAGGAACTCCACGTTGGTTAGGCCAGTCTCTTTCTGATTTTCGCGAGCCAGGGCGAGCATGTCGTCAGTCATGTCAAGTCCGTAAGCTTTCCCAGTTGGGCCCACTCGCCTGGCGGAAAGCAGCACATCGATGCCGCCGCCGGAACCGAGATCCAAAATGGTCTCGCCCGGCTTCAGTTCAGCGAGCGCGGTGGGATTGCCACAGCCGAGCGACGCCTTTAGGGCCGCGTCAGGCAGAACGGATTTTTGCGGGCCGTCGTAGAGATCGCGGGTAATTGGATCAATTTCCGTGCCGCAGCAGGAGGGAGCGCAGCAGGTCGCCGATTCTCCCGACGTGACACGACGCGCCACTTCGCCGTACTTCATTTTCACTTCGTCTTTGATTGCATTGGTCATGCTTTCCTCGTATTCGCTTGGGCGAATACATCGAAGTTACTCTTCGGCAACGTATCTGTCAAGGCGAATATATATAATGGACGAATGCATGAGGGCACAAACCGGAGTCTGCGGCTGGATCAGTTATTCCGCGCTCTTGCGGATCCGACGCGATTGCGAATTATCAACCTGATGGATGAGCAGGAGGTTTGCGTTTGCTATTTCACTCAGGTGATCGCAGCGCCACAACCGAAGATCTCGCGGCATCTTGCCTATCTGCGCCGCCTCGGGATCGTGGGAGCCCGTCGGCAAGGGAAGTGGATGCATTATCGCCTGCTTATGCCTCAGGAGCCGCATGCTGCTTCGATCCTGGAGAGCACTTTGCAGGCCCTACGGCAGGACAAAGCCATGCAGCGCGACCGGGCTCGGTTGCAGCGAGCCTGCTGCGGACCGAATAGCCTCGTGCAAGTGATCGGCGCACCCATGCCGGCGCGGATCAGTGGTGTGATTGGTTGAATCGCACAAAAAAGCCCCGCCTAGGCAGGGCTTTTCATTTCGGGAGGAGACTACTGGTTCACTGGAATCTTGATGATCTTCTTTTGAATTGCATAGGTAACCAGTTGCGCCTTGTTGTGGATGTCGAGCTTGCGCATCAGGTTGAACTTGTGCGCTTCGACGGTTTTCACGCTTAGGCCGAGGATAACTGCAATTTCCTTTACGGAATTGCCTTCCGCAAGCAGTTTGAGAATCTCGCGCTCCCGCGGAGTCAGCGTGGAAATTCGCGGCCGCATACGCGTATCTCGCACGCGCGAACGAAAATCTTCGACCAGCTTGCCGAGCACTTGCGAGCTCAGGTACTTGCCACCTTTGTAGACATCGCGCACCGCGGTCAGCAGTTGCGGGGCCGGCGTGTCCTTCAACACGTATCCGGCGGCTCCTACTTCGAGACATTGCACGAGGTAATCTTCGTCCTCATACATGGTGAGGAAGAGGATCTTGGTTTCTGGCCGATTCTTGCGGATCTGACGAGCGGCCTCAAAGGACGAGAGTCCGGGCATGCCGATGTCCATTAGTACGATATCGGGACGCAGCTCTCTGGCCTTCTCGACTGACTCGCCTGCATCTGAGGCTTCGCCGACTACTTCGAAGTCCGATTCGGTTTCCAGCAGCCGCCGTACGCCTTGACGGAAGAGTGTGTGATCGTCAGTTAGCAAGCATCTGATTTTTGGCATGCGATTCCCTGTTTAACAAAACTCCTTACGCTCACGCTGTCTGCGACATGGCTTCGTCGTACTGTCTGGCCGGTACCATGATCTCGAGTCGCGTCCCTTTGCCTTTCTCAGACTGGACGCGGACCTCCCCATCCAGAGAAGCTATCCTCTCTTTGATTCCGGCCAGGCCAAACGAGTGGCTTCGCGGAGTATTAACCTTTGATGGCATGCCGATACCGTCATCTTCAATAGTCAGATAGACGGCGTTCTCATGCCGGCTCATTTGCACGGAGGCACATTTGGCCTGCGCGTGTTTTGCAACGTTGTGCAGTGACTCCTGAACCACCCGGTAGATAGCCGCTTCGATTTCCGGGGCAAGACGGCCAACGTCTTCGTTGATGGCGACGCGAACCTTGATCCCTGTGGCTTTGGCCACATCTTTTGCTTCTTTGCGGATAGCAGCAACCAGGCCGAGTTCCTGCAGCATGAGCGGAGACAGACGCGCAATGATGCGGCGTATGCCTTCGATGGTTCGATCGACGACACCGACGGTTTCGCGGATTTTGCCTTTCGCTGTGCGGCCGGTGAGCTGCGCTTCAAGCATGCCGAGATACAGACGGATCACCATCAGCGATTGCCCGGTCTCATCGTGGAGCTCGCGGCTTATGCGTTTGCGCTCGTCTTCCTGCGCTGCCAGCAAGTGAGCGGAGAGTTCGGCGATTCGGGCTTCGCGAGCGCGCAGTTCCTCGGTCATTTGGGCTCGCTCGATGGCCATCACGGTGCGATCGCCGATCGCCCGCATGAGATCGCGTTCGTTGGGCAGCCACTCATATGGCCGCGCAAAGCCGAGGACCATAGCTCCGATGACATTCTTTCCAGATTTGAGGGGCACTCCCCAGAGCGACTTTGCGCGTTCTTTGATTCCGTCGTGAAGTATTCGGGAATCGCTGGCGACGTCAAGGATCATGTCCGGCTCGCCGGTTGACACTAGGCTGCCACAGAAACCTTGGCCGAGTTCGAATTCGGTATCGTCCGGGACGAGGCCTTCGACCCCCAGGGAGCATTCCAATTTGAATCCGTCGCCCTCCGGCTTGCGTAACAGAATCGCTGCCATAGACGCGCCGAAGTTGGCGCTCGTGATCTCAAGCACCTTCTCGAACATCGCGCCGATATCACCGGACCCAAGTTCTGCGTCGAGCACACGCAAGAGAGTCGCGAATTCGCGTGTCTTGGCGTCAAAATACGCGCCAGAGACGGTAACGAACGTGGCTGATTTGAGAACATCGAGCGTTGCGATCACTTCTTTTAACCTTGCCCCGAATAGGCCACTTAGGTAGGGCTCACAAAGCTCCTGATAGATCTCTAGCGAGCGCGCGACGGCTCGCGTGTCCACTTGCAGCTTGGCCAGCCGCATGCCGAAGTAATCAACGTTTTCGAAAAATCCAGCAAGATCGTTATGAGAGAAGAAGGAATGAGCGGTATTAAGGCTAAGCCGCTCAAGAGCTCCTAGTTCGCGCCTGGCAAAGCCGAACTCTGTCGCAATCTGCTCGCGCCACTTTTCCGTTACATCGGTGTAATAGGGATTGAGCGTACTCAGGATTTCAACAAGCAGTTCGCGCGAGCTGTCCTTGAGTGACAGAACTGAGGACAAAATCAGACTCCCGGGACGGCGGCAAGCGGTTTTTATTCCAGTTAACTACCACTCACCAAGTTAACTACAATTTTAACGGACTCTCTAAGGTTTTGTCATTAGGAGGACCAAATCTTATTAACCGTTTGATTATACGGAGAATATCTGAGGCAGGTAAGAGCGGCTCGGCTGCCAATCACGTACCCGAGGTCCTGCTTGCATCGTGTTGATTAGCCGTGCACAATGACACCGCCACGCACAAAAATTTACATGCTCTGGCGCCTCTTTACGGCGCTGATTTTCGTCTTCTTGGATACAGTTCTGAACGGGTGACTTGCAATGAAAAGCTCAGCTAAGTTCTTTGTCATCAGCGCGGTTGTTTCCGCGTTGTTCGTTTGCTCCTCGGCTGCACAGGAACCTGTGCAGGATGGCTCACAGCGTCCCCATCGCCGAGGCGGACAAGGGGCAGGGGAATTCCGCCGTGGCGCCTTCGGTGAGGTGACCGAGATAAACGGCTCGACTGTGAAGATTAAGCTGCCGAATGGTTCGATCGGCACCGTTAATACCACATCTAACACTCGCTTCAGGAAAGACGAGCAAGAGGCCAAGCTCTCCGACTTCAAAGTCGGGGATCACATCTTCGTACGTGGCGAATCCACGGGCGAAAACACATGGACAGCCAACGCGATTGGCTCCGCACCATCCCAAGCCCAGGTCGAGGAGCGCATGGGCAAGACGATCGTCGTGGGAGAAGTGAAGTCGATTGATGCTCCCAAGCTCACGATTGCCCGCACTGACGGGATGACGCAGACCATCGAGGCAGACGAAAACACGTCGTTTCGGCGTGGACGCGACGAAAGCATTACTCTGCCGGACATCAAAACTGGAGACGCGGTGTTCGCTCGCGGCGAAGTTAAGAATGGCGTGTTTGTCCCGGCGAATGTTAGCGTCCTAGATCCCGAAATGGTTCGTCGTATGAAGGAGCGCGGTGGGATGATGGGCTTCGAAGGAGGGTTCGGACGAGGATCAAGTCAGGGCGGAGCCGCGGATCACTCAAATGCGGGCCAGCAGCAAGCTCCAGCGCAGGTTCCCAAGTAGTACCCGATGAAAATACGTTGCTTCCACACAGCGGCACTCGGAAACGCGGTCTGCTTGATCGCTCTCCTTGGCACGCCAGCGTTTTGTTTGCCTCAGACTCAAGCACCTTCTGGCGAGACTACTGCCAGAGTGGATGCTCCTGTGAGTGATTCGCCGAACCTTGCGCCGCAATTCCTTGTGCGCGGGATGGTGAAGTCTGCGAAGACCCCTCTTCCCGGAGCTGCGGTCAGTGCCTCCAATACTCTGACGGGAAAGAAGGTCTCCTCCGCAACCGCCATTGATGGCTCCTTCACACTTGCGTTGCCATCGCGTGGCCGATACGTAATCAAAATTGAGCAAGCTGCTTTCGCTGCCATCACTAAGGAAGTAGTGATTACGCCAGAGACGCCGCAAGCGGCGGTAGATGCGGATCTCATGCTCGCGTCGCGCGCACAGATTCTCGCTGCACAACAAGCTGCCGGCACTCAGCAACAGATTGCAACTGCATTAGCGAACCGAGGCATGCAGAGTTTGGCCGTCACTGAATCGGACACCGGGGCTGTTCCCGGATCGGGAGCAGCGAATGACAATTCGGTCGCCAGTGGCTTGCCCCCGAATGGAGCGGGCAGCGATGCGCCGACCGAATCCGTCTCGATCACGGGCGCTATGGGACAGGCGCAGAATTTCGGCATGAATCCGGATGAGCTTCAGGATCGAATTCAGGAATTCCGCGATCGCATGCAGCGGGAAGGCGGTTTCGGCGGTGGCGGAGGTCCACTGATCCTCGGCGCCGGGGGGCCAGGCGGTGGTGGCGGCTTTGCTGACGGCCCGGGCGGCTTCATGCTCGGTGGGCGAGCGGGCAGATTCAACATTAATCAGCCGCACGGCTCCATCTTCTACAGCACTGACAATTCCATCTTCGATGCGGCTCCTTATGCGCTGAACAGTGGCACAAACTTGCTTCGCGGACCGCAGCAAAAGCCTGAGTACGATCAGAACCGCTTCGGAGTTACCCTGGGTTCACCGCTTCACATTCCGCACCTCGTGAAGGACGACAAGACGTTCGTTTTCCTCAATTGGACCGGTGGGCGAAACCAAAATCCTTACGACCAGTTCTCTACCGTTCCGACGTTAGCTGAGCGTCAAGGCAACCTCTCATCGTTTCCAACCCAACTTGTAGATCCGCGAACGAATCAGCCGATCCCTGGCAACGTGGTTACGAATATTGATTCGGCTGCCCAGGCGCTGCTGCCGTTCATTCCTCTGCCAAATCTTCCGGGAACGACGAGGAATTTCCATTTCGTTACCGCGCTTACTCAAAACAACGATCAGATCGCTGTACGTGTGATTCACAACTTTGGCGAAGGCGCTACTTTCATGCCCTTTGGAGGAAACGCTGGCGGCAGCGGTGGCCGAGGGGGACGCAGACGAGCTCGCAACAACATCAATTTCAATTTGAACTATAGCGATTCCCAGAGCCAGGTATCGAATCCTTTTCCTACTCTACTCGGCAATACCGACACTTCGGGGATCAACACAGGCGCTGGATGGATAGTCAGCAGGAACCGGCTAACGAATAATCTCCACTTCAACTACAACCGCAGCCACACGCAGCTCAGCAACCTCTATCAGAACAAGGTGAATGTAGCTGGCATGGCAGGAGTTACAGGAACGTCGCAGGATCCGTTTGATTACGGTGTCCCTGTTCTTTCTTTCACAAGCTTTCAAAGTGCTCGCGATACAGGCGCAACGTTGAGCAACAACCAGACATTCTCGTGGTCTGACAGTGTGATCTGGCGGCTCGGCAATCATAATCTGCGGCTCGGCGGTGATTTCCGCCGAATTTACAACGACCTGCGTACCGAACAGAACGGTCGGGGAAGCTTTACGTTCAGTGGGACTGGCTTTACAAGCGGCTTTGACTTCGCCGATTTCTTACTTGGCCTGCCTCAGCTCACGTCGATCCAGGGTGGGACTACCACATACGAATTCCGGCAGAATTCCTGGGATTTGTTCGTGCAGGACGATTGGAGGGCCACCGGCAATCTGAGTTTCAATTTTGGACTGCGGTGTGAGTATGTCTCTCCGTTTAGCGAGGCTAACAATCGGCTCGTCAACCTGGACATTAATCCCACGATCACTGCCGTGAGTCCAGTTTTCCCGGGCACATCGGGACCCTTCACGGGAGGATTTCCCATTACGGTAGTCCAGCCCGATCGCAACAATTTCGCTCCTCGAGTCGGCATCGCCTGGAAGGCAGCGAAAAAAACGGTTTTGCGTGCCGGTTATGGCATCAACTACAACACCGGCCAGTACGGCAGCATCGTACAGAACCTCGCATTTCAGCCTCCGTTTGCTTTTACCTCGACCAATGTGACTTCGGCTGCTTCGCCGCTTACGTTGGAAAACGGATTTCCGCCTCCTACGGCGGCGGTCACCAACAACTTCGCGGTCGATAGGAATTACAAGCTCGGATATGTGCAGATTTGGAACGTTGACATTCAAAAGGAGCTTACGCCTTCGCTACTCCTGAATATCGGATATAACGGCGCGAAAGGCACCGCTCTCGACATCGAACGCGCTCCGAATCGACTGCCGGACGGCGGTCTGCGCATTGCTGGCGTTCAGCCCTTCATTCTCGAGACCTCGCAGGGAGATTCGATACTGCACGCAGGGAGCGTTCGCATACGCAAACGGCTCCGACATGGCATTTCCGCGCAGGGGACGTATGTTTTTTCGAAGTCGATTGATAATGCCTCCAGCATTGGCGGCGGAGCGGTAGTGGTTGCGCAGAACGATCAGGACCTTGCTGCTGAGCGAGGACTCTCCAGCTTCGACCAGCGCCACCGCTTTACCGGCAATTTCCTGTATGAGCTGCCATTCGGCACGGGCAAGAAGTGGCTAAACAATCAGGGCGCGATGAAGGAGGTCTTTGGCGACTGGCAGTGGAGCGGGGACTTCACAATTGCGTCGGGACTACCGTTCACGCCGCGCATTCTCGGTGCCCTTTCCGACATCAGTCAGGGCGTAAACGGTACGCTGCGCGCGAACGTAGTCGGAGACCCGACGGCAGGAACTTGTCCTAACGGATTTGCGATCGGAACGATCAATTGCTGGTTTAATACCGCAGCATTTGTGCAGCCAGCTTCCGGTCAATTTGGCGATGCACAGCGAAACAGCATTCGCGGCCCTGGCCAGCTTATTTTCGACATGTCGGTGAGCAAAACATTGCTGGCGAAGGACACACGTGCTCTTGAACTGCGAATCGGCGCGAACAACGTCTTTAACCGGCCGCAATTCACCACCATCGACACGGCTTTGAACTCCCTAACCTACGGCCAGGTAATCAGCGCTGGGGCAATGCGGCGTGTCACGCTGAGCGCGAGGTTCAGGTTCTAATGCAGCCGTCGCTTTCATCTGAGATCATAGCGTTGATCCTGAGTTTGTTCATCGCCGCGCCGTCTCTCCCGGCGCAGGATGCTCAACCTCAGACGCCTTCTCCTGACGATTATAGAATTCGCGTCACCAGCGATCTGGTGCTCACGAATGTGGTTGTTCGCGACAAGCAGGGGAACCTCGTTCGTGGCGTCACCCAGGACGCGTTCAGTATTTACGAAGATGGCCAGCAGCAGCGCATCTCAAGCTTTGATTTTGAAAACGTGGATGCGTTGGCGACCGCGGGCGCAGCCGGTCCCACGGTAAGTGGTACGGCTGCCCCGATGAGGATCATTGGCAGTAAAGAGTCAGTAAACAAAGAGCAGCTTAAGAATCATCGCCTAATCGTGCTCTTCTTCGACTTCAGCGCGATGGAGCCTGACGACATCGATCGCGCGGTGTTTGCCGCACAGAAGTACGTTGACAAGCAGATGGCGCCCGCGGACCTGGTCTCTGTCATCTCTTTGGCTTCCTCGATGCGAGTCGATCAGGATTTCACGAACGACAAGACGCGGTTGAAATCTGTGCTGGCCGGCTACACCTCAGGCGAAGGTCAAGGATTCCAGAGCGGTGACACTGGCAGCGCAGACGGCACTCCCGATACCGGCGGTTCGTTCGTTGCCGACGACTCCGAGTACAACCAGTTCAACACCGACCGCAAACTGCAGGCAATTCAGTCTGTGGCAAAGGCGTTATTGAAGATCGATCAGAAGAAGTCGATCATTTATTTCAGCAATGGCGTGAGCCGCTCGGGAATTGAGAATCAGGTTCAACTGCGAGCGACAACGAATGCTGCGGTGCAGGCAAACGTCGCTCTGTACACGCTGGATGTCCGAGGTCTGCAAGCATTTGCCGCTGGCGGCGAGGCGCAAAACGCAAGTTTGCGCGGACGGGCTGCGTACTCCGGTCAGTCAGTACTCGATCAGTTCAGCAGCAATGCCGACAGTCAGGAGACACTCACAACTTTGGCGGGGGACACCGGTGGCAAAGCCTTTCTCGATTCCAACGACCTGAGCGGAGTGTTCACTGCCGTGCAGCGGGACACCTCGGCTTATTACGTGATCGGTTATCGCAGCTCGAATCCTGAGATGAATGGAAAGTTTCGCCGCGTGAAAGTAGTATTGAACCGTCCCGATCTGAAACTCGAATACCGCAAAGGCTATTTTGGTCCTAAGGACTACGCGCACTTCAACAAAGAAGACCGCGAGCAGCAGATGCTCGATGAACTTGCTTCAGAACTTCCTGAAATCGATGTCGCTGTCTACATGGCAGCGGCTTATTTCCGCATGGACGATGCGCATTATTACATTCCGGTTTCAATCGTGATTCCCGGATCGCAAATTCCATTTGTCACCGAGAAAGACAAGGATCGCGCGACCATCGACATCATCGGAGTTGTGCAGGATGAACTCAAACATGCGATCGGCAATGCCCGAGAGACGGTGAAGCTGGTGGTCGACGAATCGCGCCAAGTGCGCCACAAGAACGTTCAATACAACACGGGCTTCGTGCTCCCTCCAGGGAAGTTCCACCTTAAGTTTGTAGTCCGCGAGAACCAAACCGGGAGACTGGGATCATTTGAGGCTGACGTCACCGTTCCCGATTTGCGCAAAGTGCCGCTCAAGATGAGTTCGATTGTTCTGGCGAACCAGCGAACGCCAGTATCGCAGAAGAAGAACAATCCGAATCCGCTGATTCGCGATGGTCAGGAGTTGGTGCCTAACGTTACGCACGTCTTCACTCCAGATCAGCATCTGTACATGCAATACGAGGTGTACGATCCAGCGAAGGAGAAGCGCGATCAGAGCGCAAATGCCCAGGGACAGCAGGAGAAGCTGCCGAAGAACGCCGTGCATGTGCTCACGAATGTCGAATTTCTACAGGGCAATGCCATGGCGTACTCGACGCCGCTGGTAGAGGCGCGCGAGATTAACGCGCCAGAACGTAAGGCTGCTGTGTTCCAGTTAGATGTACCGTTGTCGCAGCTTCGTCCCGGACTTTATACCTGCCAGGTGAACGTAATAGATGATGCTGGTGGAAGCTTCTCGTTTCCGCGGCTCGCGATTCTTGTGCGACAGCCGACAAATGTGGCCAACGCTTCCTCGGGAGGTAACTAACAAGTGAGTCGAATCCTCGATACAGATTGATTTAAGTGGCGTCGCCACTCTCGGCCTTCTCAACTTCCTCGAGCGCTGACTTCTTAACTTCAAATCGGCATTCCCGAGGATCTTTATCTTCGCGTAGCCCCTCGTAGACTGGGGCGCGCATCTTTAATCCACCTTCGCCGGTTTCATGGGTCCACTCGGTGAACTTGATCTCAGCGACAAGCCCTGGCTTCACGAAATGCACGCTGCGTGGGCTATCAACCTTGCCGTAAAAAGGATTCTCCTTCGTCTCCAGCTTGCGCAGCTTCTCCCACATTTGCGCATGGGACACCTGAGTAAATCCGCTGCCCGCCTGGCCGATAGGAATCAAACGTCCCTTTTCGTCATAAAGCCCAAGCACAAGCGATCCGAAATTCTCTCGGCTACCGCGAGGATCGGTGTAGCCGCCGATCACGCACTCCTGGCGCTGCGTAATCTTGATTTTTAGCCATTCGCGGCTTCGCTTCTGGATGTAACAGCTCGTGCGGCGTTTCGCGACGATGCCCTCTAGGCCCTGTTGGCGTGCGGCGGCCATCAAGGCTTTTCCGTTGCCGGGGAAGTGGTCTGAAATCTTCAGGCGCTCATTTGCCTGAATGACTTTCGCGAGCAGCTTCTTGCGATCCTCAAGATCGACTTTCATCAACGAATAGCCATCCAGGTAAAGCAGATCAAAGGCGTAATAAAGGATGAAGATGCTGTGATCAGGCGCGCGGCGTTTTCCGTTGCCGGAGAGACCGCTGCGTTGTTGCATCAGACTGAATGTGGCACGCCCGCCTTCGTCAGCTGCAACAATTTCGCCGTCCAGAATGCAATTGCTACATTGCAGTTGATCGGCAATTGATTGCAACTCGGGAAAAGCTTCTGTCAGATCATTCTGATTTCGGGAGACCATGCGTACGGATCGTTTGTCTTCTTCGCCCAAAAAAAGGACTGAGCGATATCCATCCCACTTGATCTCGTAGAGCCAGTCGGGATCATCGAATGCGTCATCAACCAGCGTTGCCAGCATGGGATGGATCTGGCGCGGCATGGGCTGTTTCGTCGCGCCCTTTACCTCATCGAGCGCGAAATCTTTTTTTTTAGACTTGGTGCTGGCTCCCTGGGTCGAGACTCTTGCGCTCTTTGGTTCTTTGGCCGCGACGGATTTAGTCCGCGACGTGCTTTCTGCGCGTACGCTTGAAGGTTTCCCATTAGAGGTTTTCTGAGCGACACGTTCCGGAGCACTTTGATTGTCGTGCTTGGCGATGGAGTCTGCCAACCATGCATTCTTCTCGCTGGTACGTCCTCTGGAGCCAGGTCGGCTGTGCCATTCAGCAGAGCCTGCATCGCCCGCGATCTCTGGCATCGATCTCCCAGTCAAAACCGAATAATCAAATTTGTCGATGTCATAGCTGGGCTTCATCTGATCATCTTTCTTCTTGATCAGTAGCCACTCTGTGCCTTTCGATCCTGGACGTCGCGAGCGCATCTTCGCTAGTACGAAATCGCCCTTGAGCTTTTCTCCATGCAGGCGAAACTTCAGGTCGCCTTTGGCCACCATTGTGAGAGCCTCTTTTTCACGCTCGGCGCGATTCTTTTTGTGATCCGAATAGTCCTCCTGCAGCGGCTCCCAGGTTCCAGTGTCCCAGACCATGACCGTGCCGGCGCCGTAATTATCGGGAGGAATAATGCCTTCGAAGTGGAAGTATGAAACCGGATGATCCTCCACTTGCATCGCGAGCCGCTTGTCTGCTGGATCAAGCGAGGGGCCTTTTGGAACGGCCCATGACTTGAGCACTCCTTCCATTTCCAGGCGAAAGTCGTAGTGCAGATGGGAAGCTCGATGCTTCTGAACTACAAACCGGAATCCCTTTTTGGGATCGAGCTTCGGCGGAGGCTCTGGTGTGCGTTCAAAGCTGCGTTTGCGTTTGTATTCTTCAAGGCCCATATGACCGTCTCGGCGTAAGATGCTTGCCGAAAAGCAGACGCTACTACTATGCCGAAACCTCTTCCAGTTTTTCCACTCGGCGTGCCTGCCACAGCTTGAGTCCGAACAGCGCAATCGCCAGAAAGAGGACTCCGCCGGCAAGGTCGAGGGCAACATCCCAAGGTGTACCTGTACGTGACAAGTCGGAGCTCTGGTGCCATTCATCCAGGATCGCGGTTGCGAGAGTCATGCCCACCGCCAGAGCTGCGCATTTCCACCGTTGTCCTGATCTCGCAGAATTTCGAGGTACGTGTCCGGTCGGATCGGAATCGTCCAGCAGCGTGTGAAACCAGGAGCGAAAGAGCAGAATGCAGAGCAGTCCGTATCCGGTGAAATGCCCACTCTTTCGCAGCAAATGATGCAATCCCGCGAAGCTCTCTGCGGACATTTGCACGCGTAAAAGATGCAAAATCTGCCACAGCCAGCCGCCCGTCACTGCGGAGGAAAGGCGGAAGGACTCATACGCGATCACTCCAAGCCAGAAGAGTGTCGGTAACCAATATCGAATGTTTCTTGTGAATGCCTTCAATCGCGCGCTACTCCAGCCGGTAGTTTGGAGCTTCGCGCGTGATGATCACGTCGTGCACGTGGCTCTCGCGCAGACCGGCGCCGCTGATGCGCACGAAACGCGCTTTCTGTTGCAGCTCTGTAATGGTTGAACATCCCACGTATCCCATGCCTGAGCGCAGCCCGCCCACGAGCTGCAGCACCATGTTTGCCAGGGGTCCGCGATATGGAACCCGACCTTCGATGCCTTCTGGCACGAGCTTCGCCAATCTGTTCTGATTTCCATTTTCAATTAGCTCGGCTGCCGGCGTGTCGTCGTCATTGCTCTGGAAGTAGCGCTCACTCGAACCTTGTGCCATCGCGGCCAGCGATCCCATGCCTCGATATGCCTTAAAGGAGCGGCCCTGATACAAGATCGTCTCGCCGGGGCTTTCATCCACTCCGGCAAAAAGCGAACCGATCATTACCGAACTGGCACCGGCGGCAATCGCTTTTGTGATGTCTCCTGAGTATTTGATCCCCCCATCGGCGATGACGGGAACGCCGGAATCCTTGGCTGCGCGCGATGCTTCAGCGATTGCATAGATCTGCGGCACTCCAGCGCCGGTTACGATGCGAGTCGTGCAGATAGACCCCGGACCAATCCCTACCTTAACCGCATCAGTGCCAGCCTTGATCAACGCGCAAGCTCCATCGAATGTGCCCACATTACCAGCCAGCAGTTCGATTTCCGGCAGCTTGCTCTTGATCTCTCGCACGGCATCAAGGACGCGAGTCGTGTGACCATGTGCACTGTCGATCGCAAGTACGTCTACTTTGTAGCGCGCCATCTCCTGCGCGCGTTCGAGGTAGTCGCCGGTCGCTCCAATGGCTGCCCCTACGCGGAGACGCCCTTGCGAATCCTTTGCGGCGTTTGGATACTTCAGCTTCTTTTGAATGTCCTTTACGGTGATCAAGCCCTTGAGGTTCTGCTTTTCGTCCACGACTAACAGTTTCTCTACGCGGTGCTTGTGCAGGATTGCCTCGGCTTCTTCCAGCGTAGTGCCTACAGGAACGGTGATCAGATTCTCCTTGGTCATCACCTTGTCCACAGCAACGTCCGTTCGGGTCTCGAAGCGCAGATCTCGGTTCGTGAGAATGCCGACCAGCTTCTTATTCTTTGTAACCGGCACGCCTGAGATCTTATATTTGCGCATTACGTCGAGTGCGTCTGAAATCTTTGCCTCGGGCGAGATCGTCACCGGATCAACGATCATGCCGCTTTCGGAGCGCTTCACTTTGTCGACTTCCCCAGCCTGTTGCTCGATCGAAAGATTGCGATGGATGATGCCGATCCCACCCTGCTGCGCCATCGCGATCGCCAGGCGCGATTCGGTAACGGTATCCATCGCTGAGCTGATGATGGGAATATTCAGATTAATTGTGCGCGAGAGCCGTGTCTGTGTTTTAGCCAGTGCCGGAACCACATCGGAATGCGCTGGCAGCAGGAGAACATCATCAAAGGTAAGAGCCTCAGGGACGGGAAAATGAATCATTCAAATCTCACTTGCGTTTCTCCATTGTAAGGCAAGGAACCGGAAGAATCGGGTGATCTGGCGATCGGGCCATCGGGTGAATTAACAACCCAGGCCCGCGAGATTAACCATTCTTAACTTCACCCGATCACCCGATGGCCTGGGGAAACTTGTTGTGCGGGTACAAAAAATGAATGATCAGAGCCACGACCCCCAACAGCACGAAGATGAACCAGCTTCCCTCAGGGCCGACGCTTCCTCCTGTGATCCACGCTGGCCCGGACAAATGCGTGCTAAGCAGATGCTCAGGCTGAACAAGACCGCTATCAGGAACGCCGTAAAGAAAACTCTCTGAGTAATCCCACATGAAATGAAACCCAATTGCCCACAACAGGGTTCCAGTACGCCAAAGCGAAAAAGCAAGCATCATTCCGAACGCAAACACCGCCGCTATTCCGACCTCCGATTCGCCTGGATTCTGCACGTGCAGCGCTGCAAACAACAGCGCCATCACGATTGCTGCCGGCCAGAATCCGATTCCTTCCGTCAGGGTATGTAGCGCGTATCCGCGGAAAGCGTTTTCTTCGAACAGCGCAACAATTAGGAATCCGAGCAGATTCAAGAGCGCAGCCATGAGAAGCTGGGAGCCGCCCAAATAGCGGGGGCCGAACACGAGGTGATGAGTCGCGCGCAAACCCAACAGCATCAAACTTAAGGACGCGAACCCAATCAGACTTCCTGCGAACAAGCGCGAAAGAGCGACAGAATCTCGTAATCCGTAAGAGAGCATCGAGCGACGCTCCACCTTGGACATGATGAGCGTGCCGAGCAGAATGCAAAGAAATAACAAAGCGTCTGATATGTCCCCGACTCTGGATTCCAGCAGATGGCGGAACGGCTTGGCGGCCACAAAAACCATCGGGATGAGTACCAGTCGAAGCAAGATCAGGAAGAGTACAAAGCGCCATCCGGCGCGCAAACCTCGTTCGTTAAGAAACAGTGAACTGCGCCAAGAAGATTTGGATTCGGATGACGTTGATGGGTCGGAATCGTCAGAAATAAGCGATTGATTTTCAGTGTCTTGCAAGCGTTTTTCCGGCCTTTCTGGCGCTGCTTTGCTGGTGTTTGTAGCCATTTTCGTGAACTGAGGCTGGTTTGTAAATCACCCACATCAGGCGTATCATCACACTTTGTGGTGTTCACCCCGAGTCGGCTTATGAGCTGAGCGTAAGAGTCCGATAACGGGGCCCCTGAGGGGGTGGCTAGGCTTCCTTCATCCACGTGGTGTGGTGGAGAAATCGTTTGGCGAAGCAAACCAGTGGGCGATAGCCCACTTTTTATTTCCGGCAAACTTTTTGTGATTTGCAGGTAGAAGACGGGCGATGCCATTCGACGAAGCTCATGTGCGGGCGATTGCGGAGCGAATCGCGGCTTCGTCAGGACTCGAAGTTGTTGATCTGGAGTTTCACGGCGGCGGCAAGGGTCGTGTTCTCAGGATTTACATCGAGAAGAATGCCGAAGGAAGGCGTGCTCTTGAGCTGCAACTAGCTGCCGCAAGTCAGGCTGCGGAAAAGACATCTGCGCCAGAGAATTGGGATCGATTGGCGGGTGTAACTCACGAGGATTGCGCCAATTACAGTCGCGAACTGGGCACGGTTCTCGACGTAGAAGATGTGATCCCGGGCGGCCAGTATTTATTGGAAGTTTCATCGCCCGGCCTCGACCGGAAGTTAGTAAAACCCGCTGATTTTCAGCGCTTCTCGGGCAGCAAGGTCAAGATCATGACTCGGGAGCCTGTGGCAGGCAACCGGCACTTTGAGGGCAGACTTCGGACGTTAGACGAGAGCCGCATCGCGTTGGAGATCGAGTCAGGCAAGAAGAAGGGCAAGAAGAAGTTCGATACCGAAGGCGATGGCGCCTGGCCTGCGGTTGAGCTGGAGATGACCAACATCGAGCGCGCCCGGCTGGTGCCGGAGATTTAGACAGTAGGAATAGGGAACTAAGGGCAATCATGGCAAGTCCGCTGTACGAAAATATTGAGGCGCTAAGCCGGGAAAAAGGGATCGATCCTCAGATCGTAGTGAATGCGGTGGAAGACGCGATCGCTGTTGCCACGCGCAAGCACTACAAGATCCAGGAGAACATGCGCGCCGAACTCAACAAAGAGACAGGCGCGATCCAGGCTTATAGCTACAGGACCGTCGTCGAGACTCCGGAACAGATCGAAGATCCGAACTCGCAGGTCACGCTTGAGGATGCGCGACGCGTCGATCCCAACGTCGAAGTGGGCGGCGAGATTCGCCAATACAAATCGACGGATGGTGTGCTCGGGCGTATTTCTGCGCAGCTTGCCAAGCAGGTGATCTTTCAAAAGGTTCGCGAGGCCGAGCGCGACACGGTTTACAACGAGTACATCGGACGCGTAGGCGAGATTCTCAATGCCACGGTGAAGCGTATCGAAGGTCCAGACGTGATCTTCGATATCGGCAAAGCCGAAGCACGCATGGGGCGCAAGGAGCAGTCGAGGCTCGAATCGTTCGCCGTAGGCGAGCGTGTGCGTGTGGTGCTGGTTCGGGTTGAGAAGGCCTCGAAGGGACCGCAGGTAGTGGTTTCGCGTGCCGCGCCGGAGCTTGTGCAGAATCTGTTTCAGACTGAAGTACCGGAGATTTACGACAACACCGTAGTGATTCGCGCGATCGCTCGCGAAGCGGGTGAGCGCACGAAGATTGCCGTGATGTCACGCGACAAAGATGTCGATTCGGTCGGAGCTTGCGTTGGGATGAAGGGCATGCGCGTGCAGTCCATCATCCGTGAGTTGCGCGGCGAAAAGATCGACATCATCGAGTATCACGAAGACGCGGTTACGTTTGCCGAGAAGGCGCTGCAGCCCGCGAAGGTGAGTCGTGTCACCGTTGTTGATGCGACGGAGAAGCATCTCGAAGTGATTGTCGACGATACGCAGCTTTCGCTGGCGATTGGCAAGAAAGGGCAGAACGTACGCCTTGCGGCGAAGTTGCTTGGCTGGAAGATTGACATCAAGAGCGAAGAAGAGAAGCGGCAGGAAGTTGAGCAGCAGATGCAGGCTCTCACTGCAACGACCACTACTCCGCTTGAGAAGGTTCCGGAGTTGGGCGAGCAAGTGATTGAAAAGCTGGTTGGCGCTGGAATCACGACGGTCGAAGCTCTTGCGGACATGACGCCAGAACAACTCGAAGAGCTGCCCGGCATCGGTCCAAAGACGATCGAAAAAATCAGCATCGCCGTGAACAACTACTTCTCTGCTCTTGAAGGTGGCGAGGTTCAGGCCGCCGAAGCTGGCTTGGAAGACGTCGCCATCGACGCTCAGCCCGGGGTTGGTGCGGGCGAGAATGTCGAGATGCCGAATGTGCAAGCCGAGAATTCGGAGTACGAAGAAGCGGCTGAGACTGGCCAGGCGCTTGAGGCTGCTGAGATCGCTGGCGTAGAAAATGCTCCGGCGGCAGATGTTGCGGAAGTGCATGTGCATGGTGAGGAGCCCGTTCCGGAAGCGGAAGAGGTTGTTGCTCCGGAAGAGCCGCAGCCTGAGGAAGCTAGTAAGCCGGAGCATCATGAATAATTTGTGGCTTGCAGCATGGACGCTGCAGGCGGTTTCCCGGCCCGAGCCGGCCGGAACCACGTAACCAAGGTGATCGATTAATTGATCTCGTGAGGGTTGTGATGATCGTGTAACGGGATAGCGGAGAGAACACAGGGCGGATGAGCAAAGTTCGAATTAACGATCTGGCAAGGGAACTGGAAGTCAAGAGCAGGGCGATCCTCGATATCCTTCCCAAAGTCGGAGTGACGGAAAAGAAGACACACTCGAGCTCCATCGAGGTTGACGAAGCTGAGCGTGTGCGCAAGCATTTTGCTGGACAAGGTGGGGCGGGCACTGCCCGTGATGGCGGATCGCGCTCGGCCGAGTCTGCAATCAAGACCAAAGTCGATCTCTCCCACATCTCCAAGCCTGGCGATGTCGCCAGTTTGTTGCGCCGCAACGCCGAGACTGCTGCCCCACCTTCGCCGAAGCCAGTGGCGGTGCCTCCGGCCGCAGTTCCGAAGACACCGGCTCCGAGTGCCGCGCCTCCTGTTGAGAGGGTCGCCGCTGCCCCACCAGCTCCCGCGCCCGAAGCGCCCGCTCGGCGCGTAATCAAACCGGTAGTTGGTCCGCGTCCGTCGTTTACAGTTCCAACAGCAGCGCCCAAGACGCCGGAAGCCGCTGTTCCCGAATCGGAAATCGCTGCTCCTCCGCGGGCTGCTGCTCCGACTGAAGCGCCAGCTGCACCTGTCAGCGCAGCGCCTGTGAGTGCGCCGCCTGTGCGGGAAGAGAAGCCTCCTGCAGCGGTTCAAGTCACACGGCCTTCGGCTCCGCCAGCGGCGGGTTCCATCGCCAGCGCTTCGCAGCAGCAACGCACGCAGGTACCGTCTCAGCCTATTCGTCGCCTAATCACGCCGCAAACAGGACCGCGTCCGGTCTACACGGCGCCGCCGCAGTCTTTGCGTCCGGCTGCGCCCATTGGAGCGCACGGAGCTCCGCAGCCTGGACAGCGTCCCGGTGGCGGAATGCCGGTACGTGGTCAGCCGATTTTCCAGCGTCGTCCCCCAATGGGAGCGCCGCAACCCGGGCAGCGCCCGCCGATGGGTCCGGGAGCACGCCGGCCCATGCATCCGACACGACAAGCGCCGGGAGGCCGGCCTATGGGATTGGGCGCTCCTGGCCTCGCTCCGCCGCCACCGCCTTCGGGTACTCGTCCAGCGGGACGTCCCGGTGCGCCGGGAAAGCGTCCCGGACAACGCTATGTTCCGCGTGGAGTGAAGGAAGGCCCAATGAAGGGCTTTACTCCACCGCCACGATTTACGCCGCAGATTTCGAACGAGCCGGTGCCGATCACACGCTCCATCACGATTACTGAAGGCATTAGCGTGAAGGATCTTGCTGAGAAGCTCGAGGTGCGCGCGAAGGAGATCATTGCGCGGCTGCTGCACCGGGGCGTGTTCGCGACTGTCAACCAGACGCTCGATGCAGAGCTGGCGAAAGACATGGCGCGCCAGTTCGGAGCGGATACAGAGGTCATTAGCTTCGAAGAGCAGATGTCGAAGGACAGCGAAGCGGGCGTTGCAGCCTCAGACGGTCTCGATGCCGGAGCCGTCGTGCGTCCTCCTGTAGTCACGATCATGGGACACGTCGATCACGGCAAGACCTCGCTGCTCGACGCGATCCGTGAGACCAACGTTGCTGGTGGCGAAGCTGGTGTGATCACGCAGCACATCGGCGCTTACAAGGTTCGTATCACCAAGGAAGAGTCACCGGCGTTTGGGCGCGAGATCGTCTTTCTCGATACTCCGGGTCACGAAGCGTTCACCCGCATGCGAGCACGCGGAGCCAAGGTCACGGATATTGTTGTCATCGTCGTTGCTGCCGATGACGGCGTGATGCCGCAGACGCTTGAAGCAATTGACCACGCCACGGCGGCGAAGGTTCCATTGATCTTTGCGGTGAATAAGATCGATAAGCCGGGAGCACTCCCCGAACGCGTGAAGAAGCAGCTCGCTGATCGTGGATATGTTCCTGAAGAATGGGGCGGCAAGTACGTCTTCGTGGACGTTTCCGCCAAGCAAAAGACCAATTTGAATCTCCTTATGGAAATGATCTGCCTGGTTGCCGATCTGCAGGAACTCAAGGCTTCGCCCGATCGTCCTGCGACTGGCGCTGTGCTCGAAGCCAAGCTCGATCGCGGTCGCGGCGCCGTTGCAACCGTGCTTATCCAGAATGGAACATTGCGCATTGGCGACACGTTCATCTTGGGCAACACTTTCGGCAAAGTACGCGCAATGTTCGACGACCGCAGCAACGCTGTTGACGAAGCAGAGCCAGCAACACCGGTGGAAATCCTTGGTCTGGAAGGCATACCCGAAGCGGGAGATACGTTTACCGTCGTCGCGGACCGCGAGAAAGCCAAGAACATCGCAACCTATCGCGAGCAGAAGGCTCGTGAAGCGCAGTTGGCGAAGTCATCTCGGGTAACGCTCGAGGGCCTGGCTGAGCAGATCAAGACTGCCGGCGTAAAAGAACTGCCGATCATCCTCAAAGGCGACGTGCAGGGTTCAGTCGAAGTGCTGGCCGATTCGCTGCAGAAACTCTCGAACGAACAAGTGAAAGTCCGCGTGTTGCGTTCCGGCGTCGGCGCCATCACCGAGAGCGACGTGCTGCTGGCATCAGCCTCGAATGCGATCATCATCGGATTCAACGTCCGCCCGGAGCGCAAAGCCCAGGAACTCGCCGAGCAGGAAAACGTCGAAGTCCGCCTGCACTCGATCATTTACGAACTGCAGGACGAAATCCGGAAAGCCATGGCCGGATTGCTCGAGCCGGTGTTCAAAGAAACTTATCTCGGACGCGCCGAAGTTCGCGAGACTTTCCGCGTTCCCAAAGTGGGCACGATTGCCGGCTGCTACATCCAGGACGGGACCATCAAGCGCGACGCGGAAGTTCGCCTGCTGCGGGACAATGTAGTCGTCTTCAAAGGCCGCGTGGGCTCACTGCGACGCTTCAAAGACGACGTCAGCGAAGTACGCAACGGCATGGAGTGCGGTATCAGTATCGCCGGATATGGTGACGTCAAAATCGGCGACGTCATCGAGGCATTCAGCGTTCAGAAAGTCGCCGGCGAGCTGATTGGCGCGAAGCCCCAATTAGTACACCAGTGATAGCAAAGTAGGGCACGGACTTCAGCTGACGAAGTTTGCGGAAGAATGTGGCACAGCCGCTCTGCGGCGGTGGAGGCGCGACGAAGGTCGCGCCTTTATTTTGCAGATTTCCGGAATTATGCCGATTGCCGTCCTCACTCTCGAGATCCGCATCGAAGGCGCGCAGTCTCTTAAGGACAAACGTCAAGTGCTGCGCAGCCTGAAAGACAAGCTCCGTCACAGCTTCAACGTGTCCGTCGCGGAACTTGACGAAACCAATCTGTGGCAGCGAGCAACGATTGGAGTAGTTAGCATCTCCAGCTCGCGTGACTACCTCGCTGGGCTGATGCAGCAGGTGGAACGTGCCGCTGGTCGTATCGCCAACGATAACGGCGCCGAACTCACCGATAGTTACGTGGAACTGGAATGAGTCACACTGTCAAAGATTAACCTTCACTATTCGCCATTCTATTTTGTCCGCCATGTCGTGGAATGGGCGAGAAGGAATGACTGCCTCAATCTCAACCTCGTGTCGGCTTACACGAATTCGATCCCCGTGGCTTGCATGGGATATCCCTCTAATCCCCGGCGATCTCGTACGGGGGATATCCCCCCGGGGACCAACCTGGGATCTGCTGGCTACGTCCTTTGATTGAGGGGACTGGGGAAAAAGGGCTTCCCGACAAAAGGCCGTTGCTCGCTTCGAAGCGAGCTCATCAGGTGTCAGGCTTTCTGTGTGGCCGTTCTCTGACGATTACTCGTCTCGGAGAGTGGTCACCGGTTCCACTCGCGTCGCCCGATATGCCGGGATCACGCTGGCGAGGAAACTAACCAGCACCAAGGCCAGAGATACGGTCATGAATGTTCCGAGATCTGTCGGCTTAACGCCGTAGATGAGGCTCGAAATGAACCGTCCGAGAGCAAGCGCGCCTGCAACTCCTATGGCAACGCCGAGCGCCGTCGGCTTCATTCCTTCCGAGACCACCATCTTTACAACATCAGACGTTTGCGCCCCAAGCGCCATGCGAATTCCGATCTCGCGCACTCGGCGACGCACTGTGTATGCGAGCACGCTATAGATGCCGATTGCGGCCAGCACAAGGGCTACTCCGGCAAACACAGCGAGCAGCAGCATGTTGAAGCGTTGCTGCGAAAGCGTGCTCGCAATGAAATCTTCCATCGTGATCACATCCCCGATTGGCAGCTGCGAGTTGAGCTGATGCATTGCATTGATCGTTGCCGGAGTGATAGACGCAGCATTCGATTGAGCTCGAACCATGAGCCACAATGGGAATGATCGCCATACAACGGTCGGAGGAGCAGTGAGCTGCGCAAGCGGAACGTAAAGCATGGCTGCCGGTTCTGCTGAATCCAAGCCGCGGTCCTTAATGTCGCCTACCACGCCCACGATCTCTCGTATCTTGTTGGGAAAGAACGTCAGCGTAAGATGCCTTCCCACCGGATCTTCGTTGGGCCAGAATCGCTGTGCCATCGACTGGCTTATGATGATCGTGCCCGGACTGCTTGCTGTGTCCTGGTCGCCGAAGTCCCTGCCGTGCATTAGAGGGATGTGCATGGTATGGAAGTAGCCAGGACTGCTGATGCGTACCGAGACTTCCGGTTGATCGGCCATCGCCTGTACCGGATGGCCCTCAATTTGAATCGGCTGATTCGAGCCACTGCCGCTCAACGGCAGGTCGTCAATAGCTGCTGCGGATTCAATTCCAGGCAGCGCTTTCACCTTGTCCACCAATTCCTCATAAAACGCAATTTCCTGCGCGGGCTGGGGGAAGGCGATCCTCGAGATGGAAGGGATGATGGCAACAACATTGTGCGGATCGAGCCCAGGATCGACTTTGCGAAGAGCCCATAGCGTGCGGATCAACAGGCCAGCGCCGACGAGCAGCATCAGGGACAACGCAACTTCAGAGACGACCAACATCCCGCGTGTGCGATTTCCTGCCCCGTCTGAACTTGTCCGCGTGCCTTGCTTGAGAGCTTCGCTCACATTCACTTTACTGAGCCTGAATGCCGGCACAAGACTTGCGACGATGCCGGCAACGAACGACACTACCAGCGTAAACGCGAGCACCCAGCCGTCCACTGCAATGGCGGAAGCCCGTGGCAGTTTTGACGCGAGAAACGCGACGATCAGCCTTACTCCAAAATGAGCGATGAGGAGTCCGAGCAATCCTCCGGTCACGGACAAGACGACTGTCTCGCAAACTACCTGCCGAAGCAGGCGAATTCTTGATGCTCCCAAGGCGGAACGAACCGCAATCTCTTTCTGGCGTGACACGATTCTTGCCAGCACGAGATTTGCCACATTTGCACAGGCGATCAGCAGGACGAGCGCGACTGCACCGAGCAGCACGAGCAGCGGAGTACGGACGTCTCCTACTAATTCTTCGCGCAGTGGCTTAACGACTGCGCCCCAACCCTTGTCATCAGCGGGAAATTCCTGTTCGAGGCGGCGCGAGATCGTATCCATCTCAGCTTGTGTCTGCTGTATGCTCACTCCCGGACGCAATCGCCCGATCACCGAATAGTGATGCTCGCCTCGCACGGCGCGCTCCTTGTCTGTCATTGCCAAGGGGGTCCAGAGCTTTGCCGCGTCAGCGGGATCCGATGCAATTGGAAACTGAAACTTCGCCGGCATCACGCCGATCACGCGGTAAGCTGCTCCGTCGAGCGAGATGTCCTGACCAACGATTCCCGGATCCGCAGCAAATTGGTTACGCCAGAAGCTTTCGCTGAGTATGACCACATGGTTGTGGCCGGGCTGATCTTCATCGCGCGTGAAGATGCGTCCCAATAGCGGTTGAGCCTGCAAAACCGGGAAGAATTCCGATGAAACGGCACGCCCACTTACGAACTGTGGTTCTCGCTTGCCGGTGAGGTTGAAGGAAGACCACGAGTAAATGGAGATTTGCTGAAACACGTGGTTCTGCGCGGCCCAGTCAAGATAATTCGCAGCAGACACTGCAAATTCCTTCATTCCGGGAAAGCTTTTCTGCGGAGGTGTATGCCAGATCTGCACCAGTCGATCCGGCTGGGGGAAAGGAAGAGGTCGCAACAGCACCGCATTTACTACGCTGAAGATCGCGGTATTAGCGCCAATGCCCAGGGCGAGGACCAGCACCGCAGCCAAGGCGAAGCCACGGCTCCTGTTCAGTGTGCGAATTCCATACCGCAGTTCTTGCAACAAGTTTTGCATCGTATCAATCCCAGGATTAGAAGTTAAACGCATTGAGACCGCAATCCCGGGACCAATGCAAAAAAAGAACTAACTTGAGGGAAATCAGCAGCTTGACTGCGGCTTCAAGTTCACTGGGCTGTTCGACCAAAGGAGTGAGTGTTCGCCTGTGAACAGTGAGAAAGACAAAAAGACATTAGGGGAGGCTGGTTCTTGCAGGCTGGCGCTTCTGAATTGGAACTCAGAACTTCAGAATCGGTCGCAACTCAAAGCGCCCCAGTTCGCATCGCCAGATAGAGGTTCTGCTCAGCTTCTTCTGCGGCAAGACCAGAAGGCAAAGCGCCACCGTTGTATCGCGCCATCCGGTTTTTCCATTTTAGGAAATCAGTGATTGTTTGCGGTTCGATCCTTACTTCCACTCGCCGCAAACTCGCGAGAAGCAGGTTCATTTCGTTTGCCAGGCCTTCGGAAGTGCGAAGGTTCTTTTTCGACTTCTGCATAACACGTATCTCACGACCACGAACTTCGAGAAGTCCCCAGCCGCAGGACAATTCGTCGACGGAGATCATCTCTGCCGGAGCGAGATAAAAACGCTCGCATCCGAGGGCGTGCTGTGGATCGGTGCGCCAGGGCTTCAAGGCATCGGCATGGAAGTCCGATCGCGAGACTTTGCACTCGATCACGACCGAGTGATTTTGTCCCTTCCATCCGATGGCGTCAGGAGTCTCGCCACTGGAGCAGCTCTGTTCGGATAGAACAATGCTACAACGATACTTGGAGCGCAGCCAACGCACAGCCTCCTCAATAAGGCGGAGATGAGTCATAGGAATTCTGTGATTTCGCAAGCGAAACGATTTCTGATTTTGAAGAGCGGGATCACACTTGCAGTCTCTCCCTGTGCTCGTGCAAAAGGTAAGTGTCACAAAGGTTTCCTGTTCAAATGCATCTTCCAAATCACGAAATTACCGAATCACGAAATCACATAATCTTCTGGTATGCTCATGAGTTTTATTCACGGGAGCCTTTCATGGTACAGCCACGCGCCCCGAAACATCAGCGCGAGCGGCGGGTGGAAGCGTTTCGCGAGGAGATCGATCTCATTCTCGAGGGAGAACTTGGAGATCCTCGCATAGGTTTGGTCGCGGTCACCGAAGTGGTACTCGCTCCGGGCGGCAAGATGGCGCGTGTTTTCGTTCGCGTCGATGGCGATGATGATGAAGCGGAGCAGACGCTCGCCGGACTCAATGCCGCAAAAGGCTTCATTCGTCATCAGTTGGCAGATCGCATGGGACTGCGTCATGCGCCAGAGCTCGTATTCGTGATCGACCGCTCCGAGCAATACGTTTCGCGTATCGGCGAATTACTCGGACGCACTAAGAGGAAAAGGAAGACGTAGCAGAGCAGGAGGCATCTCGTTTAGCGCCATGATGGATCAGGTGCTCAAGCAAATCGAGCAGCGCGAAGCCTTTGTACTTACGTCGCATGCTCGACCTGATGGCGACGCCATTGGCTCTTTGCTAGCCCTCTATCAAATGCTGCGCCAGCTGGGGAAGACCAGCCAGGTGGTCATGAGCGATGCAGTACCGCTGATCTATGGTCCACTGCCATATGCTGACGTGATCCTGCACAGTTCGCAGATTCCGGATGGTGCTCCTGCTACGGCCATCATCCTCGAATGCGATGGCGTGCAGCGTACGCGACTCCAGGGCCTCGAAGGCCGCTTTCTCATCAATATTGATCATCACAACAGCGCCCGCAACTTTGCCGACGTGAACTGGATTGACGTCAATGCCTGTGCAGTTGGAGAAATGGTTTATGAACTTGCCCGGGCCGCCAATGCAAGCATTACTCCCGAAATGGCAACGTGCTTGTACACTGCAGTTCTTACCGATACGGGAGCATTCTGTTATGCGGGTACTGACGAGCGCGCATTCGAGCTGGCGCAGCAATTAGTGCGCCGCGGGGCAAACCCTGTTGATATCGCGCACCATGTGTATTTTTCCAATCCCACTTCAAAGATGAGGCTATTGGGGAACGCGTTATCGAATCTCCATCGCGAAGGAGCTTTGGCATATATGCACATCTCGTCGGCGGAGATGGAGCGCAGCGGCGGACTGGACGAGGACTGCGAAGGTCTTGTGAATTACGCCTTGAGTATCCAGGGCGTCGAAGTGGCACTTTTTTTTCGCGAACTTGCAGACGGCAGATATCGCGTAAGCCTACGCAGTAAAGGACAGGTGAACGTCGCCGCAATAGCTGAGCAGTTCGGTGGCGGCGGGCACGCCTGTGCGAGTGGTTGCGCGGTATCTGGTCCGCTATCGAGATCCCTCGAACTCATTCTGGCCCAGCTCGGTGGAGTGTTTTCTCCTGGCGGACGCGGGCCTGAGGCGACAGCCTGAATTGATCACAAGAGAAGATCACATCGTGGCTGTGTCTCTTGTTCAGAGACTGCGGTTCACTCTGCCCGTATGCAAACCAAAAGCTTCCTGGGCACAATCTTGGTAGTACCAGCGACAGCCATCGAGCAGGGAACGGACCCAAGAAGGCGCATTCTCGTCATCGAGGTAGCCACTGTATTTGCGCTCTCTCTCCTGCTTTTCTTCTACGGTCTTGGCAGCTTCGGGCTGGTTGGTGCGGACGAGCCGCGCTATGCGCAGGTAGCGCGCGAGATGCTGCACAACAACGACTTCGTTACGCCTACGCTGCATGGGAGTCCCTGGTTGGAGAAGCCCGCACTCTATTATTGGCGTGCAGCCGCGGCTTTTCGAACATTCGGCGACAAGGATTGGGCAGCCCGCTTACCCTCCGCGACTTTCGCGGCTGCACTTGTCATCATTATTTACTTCCACATGCGGCGCTTCCGTCCGGGAGCGCAGTTTGGCGCCGCGCTCATCACAGCCACATCCGCTGCAGTGATTGGCTTTTCCCGCGGGGCTTCTACCGACATGCAATTGGCCGCGCCATTTGCCTTCGCCATGCTCGGATGGTATGCCTGGTTCGAAACGGGAAAGAAATTCTGGCTCTTTGATCTCTATTTCTTTCTCGCTGTTGGCACGCTTGCAAAAGGACCGGTAGCGCCGGGTCTCGCATTCTTTATCGTGCTGATTTTTGCGATTGTGCGGCGCGATTTGAAACTGGTTTGGAAGATGGTGTGGTTGCCCGGAGTGCTGATCTACTCCGTCATTGTGCTGCCCTGGTACATCGCCGTGCAAATGGCGAACAAAGACTTCTTCAAAGTCTTTTTCCTCGAACACAACCTCGAGCGCTTCGCCACCGACCTTTTCCAGCACAAGCAGCCATTCTGGTTTTACCTTCCCGTTCTGATCCTCTCGTTAATGCCCTGGACCGTCTACGCGATCGCAGCTCTCAGCTCTGCCGCAAAGCAAACTTGGCGGGACTGGCGCAGCTCTTTTCCAGGGCGCGTGCGAGAAAGCGAGCAGATAGGAGATTCCTTTCCGGAATTTCTTGTGATTTGGGCCCTGTTCCCGATCCTCTTCTTTTCATTCTCACAGTCAAAGCTGCCGGGTTACATACTGCCGTCAATCCCGCCATGTACGATTCTCACCGCCGACTATCTTCAGCGCAGGAAACGGGCAGCCATGCGCACTGGTTTGCTCTTTGGACACTCTCTGATTACCGCAGTCCTGACAGCGGCCGTGCTCCTGGTCCCACACGTTGTCCTTGAACCTAAGACGATGCCGCCGAAGGCGGCGCTTGGCTATGCAGGCGTCACTGGAGCCGCGGTTTTTTGTTTCATCTTCGTCCTAGTGCGACGCCGAGGAGCGCGAATGCTGTTATGGACCACGATAGTCCCGGTAGCCTTTGGAATCTTCTTTCTGCTGCATTATGCGGGACGCATTCTCGGCGAGGCATACTCCAGCCGGCAGGTTGCAGATTACGTAAAACAGATCGAACATGATAATCTCCACACCCAAATCCGGCCGGTGGCGGTCCTGGATACGCGGCGCGAAGTAGAGTATGGGCTCGGCTTTTATCTCGACCAGCGCATCGAACGTTACGAGCGTGGCGAGATTCCAACCGTTGGTCATATCCTAGTTGCCCGTGCAGGAGAGCACGCCACAATCGAGAAACTCATCGGGCCAAATCGCTCGGTCGTTTCGTTCGGCTCTCCATTTCCGGGTAAGGCGAATCCGCAGCATTTGGAGGTGCTCTGGGTTTCGTCAAGTGGATCAATCTCAAGGTAAGCTGAGTGGTTACGGCTGCACGTTGTGGTTCCTGCACCGGAAATCACTTTCCGCGCAGGCACGGCTACTCTTAGACTCTGGTTCCCGACTCTTGCCGGTCTGCGTTTGCCCAGATGGCAGGATTTGCGAAGTTGCTCAGGAGTGGGATTTTGTCTTTAAGACAAGGCAGAAGCGCAGCTGCTGTAAGACGAGTCCACGAAGTTGTGGACTGTTTGCCCGTGGAAATTATCGATCTTCGACATTTCGGTGCCGCCGAGTTGCGCCCTCTGCTGATGGAGGAAGCTCGGCTCTGGTCGGAGCGCATGAACTGGGACTACCAGAGCTCGGCGGAGATGATTCTTCGTTACCTCGATTCCAAAATTCTTCCCGGGTATGCCGCTGTCGACGACGGCAAAGTCGTAGGGTATTCATTTTTCGTTTACGAGGGCAGCAAGGGTGTGGTTGGCGATATGTTCGCGGCAGCCCATTCGCAGCCCGATCTCAGCGAGCGGCTGCTGAACCATGTCACTGAGACGCTGCAGAATTCTCCCGGCATTCACCGAATCGAAGCCCAGTTGCTGTTGCACGATACGGGTTCCACGGTGGCTCCGTTCGTGCATCGAGGCTTTCGGCGTTTTTCCCGCCTATTTATGGCGCTTCCGCTGCGGCCTACGCCTGAATTCCGAGTACCCGGGCTTCGAGGCATCACACTGCGTCCCTGGGCTGAGCAGGACTTCCAGGCAGGTGCGAACGTCATCATGCAAGCCTACGCCGGTCATGTGGACTCCGAAATCAACGATCAGTACCGAAGCATCGCCGGCTCGCTGCGCTTCCTGAACAACATCATCCGTTTCCCCGGCTGCGGGACCTTCGATCCAGCATCATCGCTCACGGCGGTACATACATCCTCTCGTTCCATTATAGGAATGCTGTTGTGCTCGCGCGTGCGAGACGATGTTGGACACGTAACCCAGGTTTGCGTTCTGCCCGAATATCGCGGCCAGGGACTCGCCCGTGCGATGATGGCTTCATGCCTGCGTAGTCTTCTGGAGCGCAAGTTTGCCGAGCTGTCTTTGACCGTCACCGCGGCGAACCACCATGCGATCGCGCTTTACGAGCGCCTGGGTTTTCATACGCGCAGGATATTCGATGCTTTTGTCTGGGAAGGGTAACTGACGCCGCATTGCCTTACCCTCATCCACTCCTCCTGGGCCATCGTGGTGCATCCAGGTACGCGCGTGAGAACACTGTTGAGGCCTTCAATCTGGCGCTCGCTCACGGCTGCGACGGCTTCGAGTTTGACATTCGATATACGCGCGATTGCCGTCCCGTCATCTGTCACAATCCGTTGTATCGCCGCAGACGTATTGAGAAACATCTGCTCTCCGAATTTTCCTTACCTTGTGCCGACGAGGTGATCCGCAACTTTGCCGGCCGCGCCTTTCTTGATATTGAGCTGAAAGTCTGTGGAGAAGTCGGCGCAATTCTGAACGAGCTACGCTCTGCCAACCGGAAACGATTTGTGATTTCGTCGTTCTTGCCCGATGTGTTGCGTGGAGTTCACGCCTCCGCAGCGGATACTCCCCTTGGAATCATTTGCGAAAATGCGCGTCAACTCCGGCATTGGCCATCGCTACCCATTGGCACAGTCATCATTGAGAGGAAGCTTGCGACGAAGACTCTGGTGCAAGAGCTTTGTTCCGCAGGTAAGCAGATTTTTGTATGGACGGTAAACCGGCAGAAGGAGATGCTGCGGCTGGCCGAGCTCGGAGTCGACGGCCTGATTTCCGATGACACGTTGCTGCTAGGGCGCACGTTCCACGAAAAGTGACTCTCCGCTCCAGGTCGTAGCCGGTGGATGGAGGAAGCGGCGTCGTTCTTGTTCGAAACTTTCAAGCTCAGCTCGCTTTTGTACTTCACTCCATCCCAAAACAGAACCGATCCTTTGGCCGGCGATTCGAGCGCAATCATCGTTCCAGCAAGCTCCCAGCGCGAGGGGAACGCGACGCAGCAGAATGTCCGACAGCGTGACAGCCGACTCGCGTTGCACGGCCTCGAGTGCCTCGGCCACGATGTGCTCTGAGTGAGCGCACAACGGTCGACGTAGCGCGTCATCCTGGGCCGCCGCGCGGGCAATCGACTCCGCCCGCTGCCCATGCCATTCCACAATTGCCGAGGCGGTGCAAGCAGAAATGTTTCCGGCTTGGGCTACGGTTCGTTCCCATTTCTTCACCGCTTGGTCGAGGACCACCCCGGATCCCACCGCAAACGCCTGGGCGTGGGCGTAGTGAATTTTTACTCCCATCCTGCGCGCGCAGTGGCGCGCGAGAGAAGCTGCGGTTGTGAGTTTGCCCCCGATGACGGTAATCAGCCCGGCAACTCCATCTTCGATGTGATCGTGCAGGATATGACGCCGCGAAATTGCAGACAGTGACTCACGCGGACTATAAGGCAACGGCCTCACGCCAGCGTACGAGTAACGAATGTCACCTGCGTCGATTCCGCATCGCGGAAACAGCATGCGCAGCGTGGTCAGCAGATATTCGATCTCTTTCGGCGATGGTTCGACGTGATCCGGCTTCTCCTCCTGAGGAACCTCCGTAGTGCCTACAAGAATCTGTCCAGCCCAGGGAATTACGAATACAGTGCGTCCATCGGCCGCCTCGCAATATATGGCTTCTGCAGGAGCGCCGCTGAAGACGGGGATGACAATGTGCGAGCCGCGAATCCCGCCAATTAGCTGGCGCTCATCGAGCTGCGAAGATTTCAGGATTTCGTCTGCCCAAGGTCCGGTGGCATTTATGATCCAGTCGGCAGTAATTTCCGTCTCTTCCGACGTGATCAAGTCACGCAGGCGTACTCCACGCGCTTTGCCCTCGCGCGTGAGAATTTCGAGCGCTTGGGTGTAGTTTCGGACTACGGCTCCAGCCGCTGCGGCTTCAGCCAGCCATTCTGCTACGAGTCTCTCAGGGTATTCGCATTGTGCATCTTCGTAAGGGAAGAGGCTCAGGCGCAAACCCTGATCGAGAGTCGATTCCAATGCTGCCAGGCTCGAGCTTCCCTTGGTGCCGCGTGTTTGTGCCGCGCGGCTGTATAACCATATGCCCATCCGGATTGCTAGAGCGCTCCGCCTGATTCCGTGCGTGGGCAATGCCAGAACGAAGTCCAGCGGACGAACCAGATGCGGATAGTCCCGAAGCAGGCGTTCCCGTTCTCGCAGGGACTCGCGTACCATGCCAATTTCACCATGCTCGAGATACCGAAGTCCGCCATGGATGATGCGCGTTGCCCGGCTAGTAGTCCCGCTGGCAAAATCAGCCTTCTCCACCAGCAGCACGCGCCGTCCGGCAAGCGCGCACACCCGTGCAATGGCCACGCCATTAATGCCGCCTCCGATGATGGCGATTTCAAAGTTAGAGCCTCGCAGACTCGGGCGGGCTGGACGCGAATAGGACATGCTATATAGATGCAGAGTAGTTGGGACGGCTCACGGAATCAATGCCGCGCTATCAGCGGCAAAAGAATCCGTCTCATTACTCAACATCAGCGGTAGGCGGGAGGCGAATTATGGCGAAAAAGAGCGACTTTGAACCCGGTGATGGTCCATTTCGATTCCGCGTAAAACTCGAAGGAGCAGACAACATGGAGGTCGCCGCCATGCGTCCGCCATTTGATGTACCTGCGGTGTTCGGCACGAAGGCTCGCGTTCCCGTGCGGGGAACCGTGAATGGATATCAATTTCGTAGTTCGCTTTGCAACATGGGCCATGGCTACTTCATGGTTGTAAACAAGCAAATGCGTGCAGGAGCCAAATGCAAAGCTGGCGACGTTGTCGAAGTAGTGCTTCAGCGCGATCGGGAGGAGCGCGTAGTCGAAGTTCCTGCCGAGATCAGCAAGGTCATCACATCCGATAAGACTGCTGAAAAGACCTGGGATTCGCTCTCGTATACTCACCAGAAGGAATGGGTTCGAGCCATCGGCGACGCCAAGCGTGATGAGACCAAACAGGCGCGGATCAAGAAGATGATGGAGGCTATGAAAGCCGGCAAACGCCTCGGATTCTAAATCAGCATTGCGAACACATTGATTACGTGGTTCCGCTCCCCCGACCGGCACCCGGCAAGCTACTGACTTACACTCCAGGCCGCGAATGATGCTTCGTCCACTTTGAACGTTTAACTGGGCTGACTTGACGGCATTGTTCCAGCAACGAACTGCCCGACCGGGCGGGTGAGACGGCGGCTAACAGCACGTAGCCAGCCTTAAGGCAACTCTCGCCAAATCGTGTAAAAGCAACCAGTTTCAGCCAGAAATTCAGGCAAAATTTCGTTCCCCACGATCCAGCTTCTAGAACCAAACTCATTACCATCAGCAACTTACGAATCAAATCGCATGGAACGAAAGTTGCTGAACTAAGGTGCAGGGCGCAATTCGCCCAGGAGTTTTCCAGTCATGCACGAAGAAGAAACACCACAAGTAGAGAAAGAACCAGAGTTTGAAGAAACCCAGGAGTTTGAGACCGCCTCGTCGGGCGTTCGTTTCGGGGTGTTAGCCGTAGTCCTTCTGGCGTTCGTCGGGCTGTTCGGATATTCGATTCACGAGCGCAATCTGGCCCGACAGCTCGCTGGTCAGAACGACCAAGCGTCCGCGGCATTGAAAGAGACTCGCTCGCAGATTGATGCGCTAAACACCAAGCTCGATTCCCTTGTCGCAGCACGCCAGCCCGCGGTCGCTCCGCAAGCTACGCCTGTCGTTCAATCCCATGCCATCGCTCGGCACAGCAAGCCTGACCCGCGCTGGAGGAAATTGCAAAACCAGCTCAATGCCCAAGGGAAAGCAATCGAAGAGAACCGTACTAACCTTGACTCCACTCGCCAGGAATTGTCGTCAGCGCGTACCGAACTTCAAGGTTCGATCGCCAGGACGCATGACGACCTCGTCGTTTTGCAGCGCAAGGGCGAGCGCAACTATTACGAATTTGATATCGACAAGTCGAAGCAGTTCTCGCACACCGGGCCAGTTGGCATTAGCCTCCGCAAGGCCAATATCAAGCATCAGTACGCCGATTTGGAATTAATGCTCGACGATCTGAAGATGTCGAAAAAGCACCTGAATCTCTATGAGCCGGCAATGTTCTACCCTGGGGACGAAGAACGCCCTCTAGAGCTGGTGATTCAACGGATTAGTAAGGATCACATCCATGGCTACATCAGCGCGCCAAAGTACCGCAATTCGGAATTGACCGCCGCCTCCAGCGACTCGGCTGCGGCGCCTGCCACGACGGCGCAGGATACAACTGGAGCTCCGCAGTTGCAGCCTCGGCACCGCTGAAAAGATTCTGTTAGATGTTAAAAAGGCACGGCTAAGCCGTGCCTTTGCGGTAGAAGGAATAAGGAGAGCAGCCAAAAGCTAGCTCGACGCATTTCCAGCCGGAACCAACGCTTGCTTATACCACGCCACAGTGCGGCTCAGACCCTCTTCGAAGCCCACCGTTGGTTCGTACCCCATGGCGGCTTTCGCCAGTGAGATATCGGCAAGCGAATGCTTCACGTCGCCTGCACGAGGCGGTGCGTACTTTGGCTGACCGTTGTACCCGATAATCGCCGCCAGAATGCGGAAGGTCTCGTTCAGCGAGAAACGAGTTGCCGTAGCCACGTTGAATACACGCCCACTTACCTTCTCTGCGGGCGCGTTGCACGCCAGCAGATTTGCGTTTACAGCGTTCTCGACATAGGTGAAATCGCGGCTCTGTTCGCCGTCGCCGAAGATGGTGCACGGCTTGTCAGCGAGCATCTGCGTAATGAACTTGGCCAGGACACCGGAATATTGTGAAGTCGGATCCTGATACGGTCCAAAGATGTTGAAGTAGCGGAGCGAGACAGTTTCAACTCCGTATACGCGGTAAAACGAGTTGAGATACAACTCTCCAGTCAGCTTTTGCACGGCGTAGGGTGACATTGGATTGGGAAGCATTGCCTCGTGCTTGGGCAGAGTGGGAGTATCTCCATACGCAGACGAAGACGCAGCATAAACCACGCGTCTTACCCTTGCCTCGCGTGCGGCCATCAGCACATTGAGAGTTCCATTGATGTTCGCATTGTGACTGGAAACTGGATCTTCCACCGATCGGGGGACAGACGGAATCGCGGCCTGATGCAGAACGTAATCGACTCCGCGAAAGAACTCGGCTAGGCCTCGCGTATCGAGAAGATCGAGTTCGCGAAACTCAATCTTCTCTTTCAAACCCGCCAGGTTTTCACGCTTGCCAGTTTCAAAGTTGTCGAAGCCACGAATGGCTTCTCCACGACGCACGAGTTCTCGCGCAATATTGGAGCCGATAAAGCCGGCAACGCCAGTGATTAAATAAACAGCCATGAAGTTATCAAGAGCACTCCCGCTGACCTAAGCAGACTCAGGGAGGGCACGGATTTGATCCGCCGTCCTCGCGGCACGATCAAACGTGCCGCTTCCGAATGTAAGGGCCAACACAATCGATTCTAGTACTCGCTGCGAATTCCAAGAATGCGGAAGTCTGAGAGAAAGCTTTTCACCACGTACACTACGCGGTTGTTGCTTTGGGGATCAGGAGGACGAAGAAAGAATCCGGAGTGTGCAACAAAGGGTAGGGAATTATGGACGATTCCCTCTGTCACCTCGCCATCCTTGAATTTAAGCTTGATCCAGAGCCCTTCGATCTGGGGATTGCGTTCGAAGAACTTTACTTCAACGTAGTCAGTCCGACCCTCCAGCGTCTTCACAAAGAAGAGCGCTTTGGTATTTTGCAGCTCAATGACCTGGCGACCGCCGCCGGTATCCAGTGCGACAACCGAAGGCAGAGTCTGTCCTATGAGTCCGGCAGAGAGAGGATCGAACGACTCTGAATTGCGAAGGACACCCTTAACCAGCGATCCATCGGCTAAATGCGCAACAACCTTCAGTTCGTCCCGTTCTGGCATACGCAGAACAGCTTACCGCAATCCGGTGCGTGGCTCCGATAGGCGAGAAGATCCCGGAGGGACAATTTGATATTGCTTAATTTTGTACAAGAGAGCCTTGTAGCTGATGTTCAGGCGGGCAGCAGCCAGTTTGCGATTCCAATTGGTGGCAAGCAGAGCCTGCTCGATGGCGCGAAGCTCGGCTTCATCCTTGAGACTGCGAACCAGGGACTTTAGTCCGCCTTCTGGAGCGGCCACAATTCCGCCATTCAATGAGGCTTCGGCCGAACCGTTCCCCTGACCCTTTCCCTTCGCCTCAAGTTCCGAAATGGCCATCTCTTCGTCCTGAAGCACCAGATAGCGCTTCACGAAGTTACCAAGCTCGCGCAGGTTGCCGGGCCAGTGATACAGCATGCAAGCCCGCACCAGGCGCTCGGAGTAGCTCAGGGGGGCGTTCGCGTAACGCTCCGATAAGCGGTTCATGAAGTGCTTCAGCAATAGGGGAATCTCTTCGCGGCGTTCGCGCAGCGGGGGAATATGCATGGTGAACGCGTTCAGGCGATAGTACAGATCCTCGCGCAGGGTCTTGTTGGCGATCGCTTCTTCGATGTTGATGTTCGTGGCGGCCAGAACGCGGACGTCGACGGTTACGTTCGAACGGCTACCGAGGCGCGAAAAAGATCCGTCCTGCAGCACATGAAGCAGCTTCGCCTGCAGCGCAGTCGTCATTTCGCCGATTTCATCGAGCAGAATCGTCCCTTTGTTGCACTGCTCAAACTTTCCCGGCTTGGAACGCTGAGCACCGGTGAAGGCACCAGCCTCATATCCGAATAACTCGCTTTCGAGCAGTTCGGCCGGCAGCGCTGCGCAATTTACTTTGAGCAGCGGACGGTGGGCGCGGATCGACATTTTATGAATCAACCGCGCAAGAATTTCTTTTCCCACTCCGCTCTCACCGAGAAGCAATACAGGAACATCGACTTTCGCGACCAGGGAGACTTGCGCGCGAATTTGCTTCATCTGCGGGCTGGCTGCGAGGAAGAAGAGATCGTCCTCCAGACTCTCGATTTGGACGTCGTCTGAGACGCTGTAGCGCTGTATGTCCGCAGCGACTTTGGCCGGTTTTTCAGGCTCAAGGCAGCGCTTCAGGACGGCATCGAGTTCTGACTTGTAAAAAGGCTTAGTAACATAGTCGAGCGCACCCAGCTTGATCGCCTGTACAACTGTGCTGGTGTCACTCACGCAAGAGAGAACAACGATCTTTTGCTCTGGACGAATCTTTTTGCATTCCTCGATGGTTTGCAGGCCATTCATGCTCGGCATAGCCATGTCGAGCAAAATCAGACTGGGATTGAGTCCCTCCTGCACGCGCTTAATGGCCTCGAAGCCGCTTCCGGCCGTCTCCACCGAGTAGTTATCCACTTCGAGCAGGGTCTTCGTATAACGAAGCATGCTGGGTTCGTCATCAACGATCAGAATGGTGGCGTTTGCGCTCATGACTTACTCTTTGGTCCTCATTGGCAGCAGCACGCAGAATGTACTCCCGTGACCGTGCTCGCTCTCTACCCAGATTTTTCCTGCGTGCGCTTCTACCAGGCGACGTGCGATCGCCAACCCAAGTCCCATACCGTGTGAATCGGAGGTCTGCTGCAATCTCAAAAACTCGTTGAATATTTCCTGATGGAATTCAGGAGGGATTCCCGGCCCGCTATCTGTGACGCACATTCGAATCGCATTGGGCTGATGATCAGCTTCAGCGCGCCGCTCGTTGGCAAACGGCAGCATCTGGCGATACGTCCGTCGCTCCCACAGATAGGTGCTGGTGCTGACGCGAATCTTGCCACCGACGGGAGTGAACTTCACGGCATTATCGATCAGGTTCGAGATGACGTGCTGCAGTTTCAGCGGATCAAACAGCAGCTGCCGAAGATTGCTTTCCGGACGGAACTCCCAGCGGAGTTTCTTCTGTTCGAAGCGGTTCGACCAGTGCTCCAGGACTTCAGCGATGCATTCGTTTACGTCCCCCAGCTCTTTTGCAATTCGGATCTTGCCTGATTCCAATGCGCTGAAGGCCAGAAAATCCTGAACGAAGCGCTGCAAGCGCAAACCGCTTTGCTTCATCTCTTCGAGAACTTTTCGTTGTTGCTCATTCAGAGGACCGAGCAACTGCCCTAAAAGCAGGTCAGTATAGCCGGTCATCACAGAAAGCGGTGTTTTCAGTTCGTGGGCTGCAGATGCTAGCGCTATGGTGCGCCGGAAAATATCCTGCTTCAGCGAATCTTCAATCTCGAGTCGAGTGGCAGACGAGATTGTACTTGCGACCGCCTGACCAGGGGAACTAGACACGCTTTTCTCCGTTTCCGGCACGAACTGCGGCCGGGAACTGCTAAATTGTTACCGAAACAGGGGATTCTTAAGGCTGATGGAGGAGTTTTCGCCTCGAAGTGATTCCGCTCGGCCAACCGAATGGCTTACGATATCGCAATATTTTGCAATTCTCAAGATAAGCTTTGCGGGATGTCGTACCGAAGTTACTGAAAGCAAACCTATAGTAACCGAGTACCATTACCTCTCTGGGCCTTTAACCCAAAGCCTGAAATCAAGTTTTGATTCGAGCAGAACTAGGCTTCGCCGAGATTCGAGGCCGCCTGGGCGAGAAAATCGTAGCTGTGAATGGCCGCAGCGATGCCGATCTTTCCAGTTTCCGGGTCGTTCTGAACCCTTACCACTTTGCCCTTGCAGGAAACCTGAATGGCAGCGGTCCGCGTGAGTTCTGGAGGCAGGGTCATGGTGAATTCAATTTCGGCTTCGGGACGAATCTCGCAATTCACGTAAAAAAACACGCCACTTGCGCTCACATCACGAGTCTTGGCGTGCACGGTAGCGTCGGATCCGGGAAGCCGAAGCCAAACCGGCATCTCTAGCGGAAACCTTGGGAGCACTCGTTTCTCATCCACGGGCAAGATTCCTGCGTTCCTAAGATTTACTGTTCCACGCTCGGGGCCATCAGCTCTGTCCAACATAAGGCCTGACAACGGGTCCGGAATATGACCGAAACATCAGGAAAAATCTTACTCGCTGTGTCCGCGAGACTAAAGCGATGCACATCGCCCGGCTGGCGTTTTTGAGGTAATTGCAGTTTGTTAACCATCTTGAGATGGGGCATAACTAGCTAGCCCTTTAGGCACTTCCGAGGATTTTTAACAGTTTCCACCGCACTGCAAGTGAAAACTTGTGCATACCAAATGGAAACCCATGTAGACAAGAATTCCATTGTTTTGCGTGGCCCTTCGGATTCTTAATTTTATTAGATACAAAAATAACGGGATTACGCGCCCAAGAACCCGCTTTCATCTGGTGGTAATCCATTATAGGGTCCACTTGCTGGTTTTTCCGCTGTTCAAAAGTTTAGATTAGGGAAATCGGCAGATTGCCCACTCTTCAGCAACTTGCCGGTGGAAAAAATCACTTCCGCTTCTGCAAATGTTTTCACGAGAGATTTTCAGTCATCACTGGAAATACCTAACAGCAGCGAACAAATTGATCATCGGTTGATTGGCCTATGAGTCCTGTAATGGATTGATCAATCGAGGTTTGTACATCTGAGTTCCGAGTTTTCCACAGTCTCCATTGAAGAATCTGAGTGTTGGTTGCGAATGTGCACAGGAGTGCACTGATAGTAGAACTCGTTTTTCGAATGTGACGCCTTCCGGAGCTTAGCCATTGAGCGCAACCGCCCTAGCGAGTAACGGTCACGGCCTTTTGCCGGCAGGAATTCCGCCCGAAACGGTGGTCTTCGGAACTACAGACCGCATGCAAATGCTGCAGCACAAGCTGCGTGTCGTCGCGGGCGCAAATGTCCCGATTCTGATCACGGGCGAAAATGGCACTGGCAAAGAAGTACTGGCCCGGATGATTCACCAGCAATCGCCATGGAGCGATGGCCCCTTCGTCAAGGTTAACTGCCCAGCGATCCCCGGTACCCTGCTAGAGAGCGAGTTGTTTGGATACGAGCGCGGATCCTTCACTGGCGCCCTTAAATCGAAGCCCGGCCGTGTAGAAATGGCCCACCGTGGCACGCTCTTTCTGGACGAAATCGGCGAAATGGAGCTGGCAATGCAGGCCAAACTCCTCCAGCTTCTGCAAGACGGCCAATTCTGTCGCATCGGCGCGCAGGAGGATGTGAAGGTAGAAGTTCGCGTGATTTGTGCGACGAACCGTGATCTGGCTGAGGAGATCGCGGCCGGGCGATTCCGCCAGGATCTCTACTACCGCATCAACGTAGTCCAAATCCAGGCGCCGGCGCTGCGACATCGTGTGCGCGACATTCCTACGCTCACCAGCTACTTTCTGGACTTTTACGGAGACAAGTTTTCGGTTCGGGCGAAGCCTTTTTCAGACGCACTGATGGCGATGCTGCAACGCTATGAGTGGCCGGGAAATATCCGTCAACTGGAAAACCTGATAAAGCGGTACGTCGTTCTGGGCAGTGAAGAAGCGATTACTTCAGAATTGGTTTCGCGCGGAGGTGGAAACTGCTTTGATCCGCTGATTCCATTGGACGGCAAGATTTCCTTGAAAAAAGCGACGCGCGACGCGATATGCGAACTGGAGCGCCGCATCATTCTCAAAGTCCTGCAGATGCACAATTGGAACCGAAAAAAAGCCGCGAAGGCGATGAGCATCAGCTATCGCGCGCTGCTTTATAAGATTCAGGAAACCGGAATTGCTCCCAGGCGCACCAAGCTAACAGATCGGCTCAGTGAAAGCGGAAACAACGGAATGATCAATTAGATCGGCAGCTGTGCATTGCTCATTGCAGAAGCATCCGAGAATTTCAACTGCGTTCCGATATAAATTCAAAGTACAAAAGCAAGGCATTTCTCGATTGAGTTGATCGAATGCTGCCCAAAACCTGCAAATTCTTTCGAAACGCAGCGAAAAATCAGAGAGCTCTAGGGATTCTCCGCGACTGAACGCAACAGAACACTATCGTCGTTCAGTGCGGGATGCAAAAAGGTAACAGAGAACCTACAGGGAATTCTTCTGACCGACCAGCTGTTTCTCCACAGCCCGTGCAACCAGCGCATACGAGTAAAATCCCGGTGATGAGTCGCCTCAAGACGCTGGCACTTGCCATTCTGCTGTTGCCATTCATGGCCTGTACCGAGGGCAAACCTCCACAAGCGCAGGACTGGTCCACGGCAACTGGTGCTGAAGCCTACGAACGGCTATGGTGGAAGGCGATTCAGAACGGAGACTTCAAAAGTGCAGAATGGCGATTAGCGTCGATGTACACGCTTACAACTTCTGCTGGTATCAAGGACCGCCAACAGGCGATGCAATATTTTCAGAGCCTGGGCGTCACCAGAGTTGACCTGGGCGAGCTGGAGATAAAGCCGCACGGGGTTGACATGGTGGTCACCTATCTCGCAACGGTGCAGACGAAATCGTCCGCGATGCCACAGCGTTTTTATATGACTACGGTGTGGCAAGAAGACAAAAAAGGCTGGATGGCGATAACCCACAGCGAAGTCCCAGCTACCTGATGAGTCCTAAACCCGCGCCAAAAACAAGAGGCACGGCAGCCTGACTTTGCCGTGCCTCGATTGGCGCTGGTTTAAAACCGCGTCTTGCTAGTTCTTGTCGTCCTCGTCTTTATCGTTGTTGAACCTGCGATCGGCGGCATTTGCGTCGGTGTCATCGGTGCACTGCAGCGTATATCCATCCCAAGGGAAGATATTGGCACTGGTTACGCGTCCGTTAACAACCGTGACCTGCAGGTTGGACAAAAACTCGAAGTTGTGAGATCCCTTATCCACCCAGATTGATTCAAACGGGATCTCATACACTCCAACTCCCGGATCCACCTGAGCGTTGGCATGCAGGAATGCCTTCACGGGCTGCCCGATGCTATCGAGTCCCTTAGCCAGGAAGCGAATGTGAATCGTGGCATGGTCCTTGTTTTCGCGGTAGCGAGCCACGTTAGTGCCGTCGACGAAGAAGACACCGTGATCGGCCGTGGGGCAGGGATTCATCATCCCGACCGTGCCGGGAAAGGTCGAAACCTGACTTCTGTGGTTCTTCTCTTTTTCCTGGCCGTTTGCGGCTGTTAGCGTCCCGCATAGGGACAGCACCAACCCGCAGGCCAGAGCAATAAAGTGGCGCTTTGTGCTTGGCATCATTTCCCTCCGTCTCGGCGGGGACTTCCGAGCACGAGAAAATCATGCCATAAGCAAACGCCGTTCGAGCCAGCCCGCAGACACGAAGGTCACATGGGTGATCGTTCCTTTGGTACAAACGAGTTGCCAATGTTCCCTTAATGGGAGAGGGACCAAGCATGTCGTTCGTACGAATCGTACATGGCCTTTGGTAACCTGCCGGCCAAAGCGATCAGCGTCCTGGCAAGGGATCGAGCTCAACTGGTTGACTCGCGATCCCGCTCATTTTTGCGGGCGCTCCCGGTGCACGTCCCTCATTCGAATGAATACGTGATACGCGAGACCATCCCACGTGTTGTGGATGCCAATGAAAAGCAACAGCAGCGCCGCGGCTCCAACCCCAAACAGCGCCTCGCGTAAGTGCAAGCGAACTACGAAGGGAGAGGCCGCAAGAATTCCATAGGTACCTAGTGGCAGAAGAACATGAAAGAGCCAGTCTTCGAATTCAGGCCGGTATGCGTTCTGTCTCCGCATACGGCGAGCGACGATCAGCGCATAGACGATTCCGCCGAATCCCATCAAGCCGCAAAGAGCTGACACTGAGGCTATGGTTTGCCAGGGAGCGCGCAGTAGCGCCGCGATAAACAAAACGACGCTGAAATGAACGATCGTTGGTGTCGCGAAAGCCGCACCTGCTTCCGGCGCAGCCGCACTTGGCTTGTCGGCGATGAGCGTCATGACTACGAACTGCAATCCGATCAAAGCGCCGGAGGCGGAGCCGACAATTACATAGAAGCTATCCCACTTTGCGAGCTCTTGCACGATGGATTATTTTTTCAACCTTTCAAACCTGTACGCCAGCTCCGGGCCTTGATCTCCCTCGTACGCGAGCTGGGCAACAAGCAGCGCAAAAGGCTCGGTATATCGTGCGATTCGAAGTGGACCGCAATCCACCGGCTCAAAACCGACGTCATCGATCAGTCTGACGGCGACATCTTTTGCGCGTCGCTGGTCGCCGCAATACACCAGACCAGGCCGCGACTTCCTGCGCTTAGCTTCGAATACACCGAAGAGCACCTCGCTGGGAATCGTGTTGAAGGCGCACACCACATGCGCTTTCGGAACCCGCTTCGCAAGCTCTTCCGCACCTGAGGACGTATTTGCGATGAGAAGTTTCGTGTTCTCCTCATCCATAGGCAAGGAGCAGGTCACGATTACCTTGCCTGACAAGTCGCCCGCCTGCTTCAGCACATCGTTGATTCGAGACCAATGCACTGCCAGCAATACAGCGTCTGCTTCCTTCGCGGCTGCATGTGGTGTACCGGCCCTTGCATTCCGTCCGGCGTCGCGCGCGAGGCGCTTGAGCTTCTGCTCGCTACGCGCATAGCTGAACACAACTTCGTGTCCAGCTCGCGAGAAGATAGTGCCAAGCTTTCCGCCCATCAGTCCCGCACCGAGAATGCCAATTCGCATGCAGCCTGCTTAGCGACCGACCAATTTTTGCAGCTCTTCCGGATAGCGAGCGCCTTGTACCGGGATCTTTAACGCAGCCGCCTCGAGTTGGCGGAGATCGTCGGACGAAAGCTGCACGTTAACGGCTCCGAGGTTCTCTTCCAAGCGATGCAGCTTGGTCGTGCCCGGGATCGGCACGATCCACGGCTTCTGCGCAAGCAGCCAGGCGAGCGCAATCTGAGCGGGTGTTGCCTTCTTCTCTTGTGCGAACCTGTCAAGCAGGTCCACGACCACTTGATTCGCTTTGCGGTTCTCTGGCGTAAAGCGAGGGACGACATTGCGGAAATCGCTCTTGTCGAATTTCGTGTCTTCGCTGATTTTGCCGGTGAGGAATCCTTTGCCGAGAGGACTGAATGGAACGAAGCCGATTCCGAGTTCCTCGAGTGTCGGAATCACCTCCACCTCGGGCTCTCTCCACCACAGTGAATATTCGCTCTGAAGCGCCGCGACGGGCTGAACTGCATGCGCACGACGGATGGTCCTCACTCCTGCTTCGGAAAGTCCAAAATGCTTGACCTTTCCTTGCCGGATCAAGTCCTTCACCGCTCCTGCGACGTCTTCGATCGGCACATCCGGATCAACGCGGTGTTGATAAAACAGATCGATGACATCAGTCTTCAGCCGCTTGAGCGAGGCCTCGGCGACTTCCTTGATGTGCTCCGGCCGGCTATCCAGACCAGCCTGCTTCCCGTTTTCGATCTTGAATCCGAACTTGCTAGCGATCACAACCTTGCTTCGGACAGGAGCAAGCGCTTCTCCTACGAGTTCCTCGTTCGTGAATGGGCCATAGACCTCGGCAGTGTCGAAGAATGTGACTCCACGTTCGACAGCCGCCCGGATTAACGTGATTCCCGTTTGTTTATCGACCGCCGGACCAAGGCCGAAGCTTATCCCCATGCAGCCGAGGCCGAGTGCCGATACTTCCAGATTGCTTTTTCCAAGCTTGCGCTTTTGCATTGCTTCTCCTTTCGCGCCACTCACAAATGAAGATTACGATGCTGCCCTTGCGCAATGTTTCTCGCGCTAACGAGCGGGTGATGTTCCTTCGCGGAGATTTCGTGATCTACGGTTTCGGCCGACTTGGGTCGGTGCGTCACTAGAATACTGGATAGAAGACTTGCTGCGGAAGACGGGACTCGGCACCGCGTATTGGAAATCCCAGTAAGATTGGCCTCATCATTGACTCCGAAAAGGGTGATCTCGGTAGAAGCCGATTTTCCCAGTAAGACTGGCAAGTTTTCCGGAGTTTACGTCGCCGAACGTAGCCGGAATTTAGCCCTTTATACCGTGACGCCTGCCAGAAGTAAACCAGGCCAACCCGGCTTCTGGTCTATTGGTCGATCCATGCTCGCCGTTTCCCGTACTGGGAGCGCCGACCAGCGATATCTCCGATTTGCCAGTGACTCGGACAAGAATTTCGTATCAAGCTCACCAGTCACCACCGTCGTGAGAGCTGCCATACTCCAAAGCAATTTTGGCGCACTGTCGGTGCTCGCAAGCCGGGGCCAACCTGATCAAGTTCTTGACGACTTCCCTTGGACGGCAAAAAAGCCCCACTCCCATGGGGCTTTAATGATCTGGCTTTCGAATCAATTACCGCAGGGTGAGACGTTTCTCCAGTTCGGAACGATGTCGCTCTCGGTCTGCACGCCGTTGTCTCCGTATGTCAGAGTGATCATACGGTTGGCAATTTCGTCGCAGGCTGAGCCCTTCTCCACATAGTTCCAGGAGCCCAGCGTGTATTTGTACTGGAGCTGCACGCCCTCGTTGCCTGTGAGCGTAATTGTCCAGTGCGTGCTGTCGACCTTCGTCAGCTGAGTCGCGCCCGGATCCCACATCGGCAAATTGCCATCGAGCAGGTTCAGCGTTCCGGCAATATGCACCGTGGCGTTTGTGCTCGTGGGAACAGTGACGTTAAACGTGATCGCTACCTTGCGCTGCTTGGCCGTAGCATTGACCTCGTTCGAGGGTCCGGAGCGGTTGTAGTACAGATCGATGGCACGCACGACGTAGAAGTAGGTCGTGCCGGAGAGTACGTTACTGTCGGTGTAGGTGGTTGCGGTTGTAGTGGCAATAATCGAATATGGGCCACCAGCTTGCGATCCGCGGAGCACTTCGTATCCGTACAGGTTGGGATCGCCTGTAACGGCACTCCACAACAGCGAGACGGTCTTCGGGCTGGCGCCAGTGACCTGCAGGTTTTGCGGAGCCGAAGGCGGATTGACGTTCGGGCCCGGATTGACGGTGAGCTTGCCCGGATTGGGCGGCAGTCCGCTAACGGGACCATTAAGATCGGCGTAGAGCCAGTCGCGGCCGTGGGTAGTGGAGTAACGATAGAGATAGTCGTAGCTTCCGACCGTGGTGGGCAGAAGGTTGCCGACGAACTCATCGTTGTTGCCGACATTGGTGTTGAAAGTTGAATCGACCCAGGTCCAAGCAGAATTTCCTGCAGGGTTGCTGCCCGTAGGACCGAAACCGACCTGTGCCATCAATCCGGGAGCAGCCCCGGGCTGATTCGTCACGCCATCAATCCAGACCTGACCATAAATACTCGGAGTGCGATTGACAGAGCTGATCGTCTCCGTGATGGACGGAGGCCACTGCAAGTTCGCCCAACCGATGACCAGGTGCGGGATGGCGTTGACCTCGTTGGAGTAGAGGCTTTCGTTTCCATCGGCATCAATAGTGGTGACGACGAAGTAATAAGTTTGGGCATTGGTGAGGCCCGTGGCCGTGAAGGTAGTCCTGGTCACAAGAGAGGTGTTCGCCCGCGTGTAACCGCCGCCGCTGACGGGACTCGCGTACACGTTGTAGCTGGCCGCGTGCGCCGTGCCAGTCCACGACAGTGACACTTGGTTTGACAATTCCTTCTGCACTGCCAGATTCGTAGGCGCATCAGGCGGCTTCAGATTCACCTGTCCGGTAGCAAACAGGATGGCGCTTTCGGGACCGAGTGTCGCCTGGAGCACACCACCGCTGGTGATCGCCATGGAGTCGGGATTCTGCACAGTGAAGATGCTTTGGAAGGTCAGGTTGTCCCGCAGGTACCCGGCAACCGGAACATTAACAATCTGCACATTCGGGCTGCGGTTGACGATCAATACCGCGGCCTGATGTTCCGTTTTGCGGCCAAATGCCACAGCGTCGTTGCTGTCATCGGCGAGCAAACCGCGGAAGTCGCCATGGCGTAGGACCGTTTCGTGTTTTCGGGCTTCGATCAGCTCGTGGTAGAAGAAACCCATTTGGAAGTCCGGCGCTCCGCCAACATCGGGCCAGGGAAAGGTGCGCCGGTCATCGGGATCGTCGTTACCGGTAACGCCCGCTTCATCGCCATAGTAGATAGTTGGAGCGCCCGGCACGGAGAACTGAATGGTGGCCGCAATCTGCTGCCGCCGCTTGCCCTCGGCAAGATTGGCAGGGTTGAATTCTTTATCATTGCGGTTGTCGGCACCGGGCGTCAAAACCCAGAGCAAACGTGCCGTATCGTGACTGTCGAGCAGGTTCATCATCGAGAAGTACGCGGCATCGGCATAGTCCTCGCGGATGGACTGGAGGCGCGACAAGAACTCGGAAGGCTTCAACTTGCGACCGCTGTCGGCGAAGCCCTTGGGGTCGAATGTCTGCGGCGCAAGGAAGCCGATTACAGCATCGCGTAGGCGGTAGTTCATGGTTGCGTCAGCGCGATCGCCGCGCAGGAAGCGCAGGAGTGTGCTGTCCTTCTGCCAGAGTTCACCGATGATCAACGCGTCGGGCTTGGTGGACTTCACCACTTTGCGGAAAGTCTCCCAATACCCATTTGGGAATGAACCGTCACCCATGACGTCTAGACGCCAGCCTGAAGCGCCCTGCTTCAGCCAGGAACGGCTGATGCTGTTGTGGTCAGTCAGAAAGTAGGACTGAACTGACGGCAATGACTTCGTTATGACCGGCAGACTGTCAAATCCGGCCCATCCGTTGTAGAAGGTGTCGCTGCCCCCGGGAGTGGAAGGCACGCAGGGCGACGGTTCGCCCGGCCCCGGAGGCCTAAACGTAAACCACGGACGCAAAGGGGAAGTGGCGTCTTCGCAGGCGCCGGATACCGCAAACTGACGATAACGATCGAAGAACGGGCTGTCGGACGAGAGGTGGTTGAATACGCCATCCAGAATGATGCGTATATTTTCGTCGCTGGCGCGATCAACGAGCCTCGCCCATTCTTTGCTGGTACCGAAGTACGGGTTGATTTTCGAGTAGTCGCGCGTGTCGTATCCGTGATTCGACGATGAGGAGAAGATGGGATTGAAGTAAATGGTGTTTACACCCAACCACTCGAGGTAATCGAACGATTGCTCAATGCCGTTAAGATCACCTCCGAAGTAGTCGCGTCCGCGCGGCTGCTCGATGGTGCCGGTGTTCATAGGCGTGTTAAAGCGCCACGGGCAGTTGCTGGTGGCATCGCTGTAGAGGTGGCAGTAGCCTTCGGGCAGTGCCCCCCACTGTTGCGCGATTACCGGATCCTCGTAACGGATGTCACCGGTCTTGGGATCGTTCTGCCTGTTTCCGTTGCGAAAGCGGTCAGGGAAGATCTGATAGATAACGGCATTCTTCGCCCACGGGGCACTGGTGAACTTGGGATCGTAGTACATCAGCGCGTAGCTGTTGTCGATGGCGTCGGCACTCGCGGCGCCGAGGCCGCCGTCGAGAGCTGGCGTGTTGTCTTCGTAGTATGCGTTGGCGGTGCCGTCGCTGATGATGAACCGGTACCAGAAATTGTTTGGCGTTTTCGAATTGACAGTTGTCTCCCAGAAATCACACGTGTTGTCGCCGAGGCCACTTTGGTAGCAAGGCACGCCAGCCGCAACAATCTGCATTGGAATAACGTTTTCGGCTCCGGCGTTGAGGTCGTACCAGCGGAGAGTCACATCCGTGACGTCATCGTGGTAAGTGCGGAAGCGAAGCTTAACCGGCGTGTTGACCGGAACAGCGCCGCCGGGCGAACGGTAAAGCGTATCGCGAGAGTCATGGCGAAGACCGTCCCATTCGACGTTGCTGTCGTGCGCCGGGGAGGCGCCGATGATGCTCAGGAGGTGAGTCGCTGGGTTGTAGGAGAACGTGACATTCGCGCTTGTGCTTAGAACCCTGAACGGGATGTTGTCCCCGCCGGGAGTGCCGTTCTGCCCATAGTTCTCGCTCCAACTGCCATTAATTGCGACTTTGCATTGGTAAGTTCCCTGCGGAATATTGGCGGTGAAGCTGTAAGTGCCAGTACCGCCTGGATCTTCCATCCAGGAACGGAAGCAGGCCGGATCCCAATTGCCGGAGCACCCGATGGTTATTTGATAGTCGCCGGGAACAGTAGCGATGACGCTGTTGTGATTATCGGTGATCCAGTGAGACTTGTTGTCGTAGTAGAACGATACCGTCGCCTGAGCAGGCAGGCTCAGTGGAATGTTGTTGCCGCCGGTGTTGAGGCCGTAGCTGACGTTCCAGTTCCCGTCGAGGGCGGCTTTGTAGTTGTAGCTTCCCGCTGGAATGGAAAAGGCGCCCTTCCAAATATCACTGTATCTGTCGTAGCTCAGCAATGTGTTGGAGCAAGACGGATCCCAGTTGTTGGCGCAACCCTGCGATTGTTGCAGGTCGCCGGCAATGGTGACAGAGGTGACCCCCATTTGGGCGATTGCGCAATGGGCAGTAAAAAGAAGACTGAAAAAGAGTGCAAAACGCTTCATATCGGCCCCACACGCCTTTCTGAGCGATCAGCAGTGTACTCTGAACCAAGTCGTTGTCAAACGTGAACCGGTCGATAAGCCCGTGCTTGTACCATATTGGGACGACGGTTGAATCCACTGAAGAAGCAACTCACGCTGGCCATTCGGCCCGCTGTAGCATCGCTGATTCTGCACCAGTCGTCGGCAACTCTTTCTTTGAAGCGTGATACGCTCGCCATCGATTTCTCGAATCGGCTAAACTGCATCGGCCAGCCACTTTCTTTGTCGCATGATCAGCAGGTCCTTTCGACCTATCCGCTGAAGGACAGACCGATGATGAAAGCACTGATTCGCGACCGATACGGTCCGCCCGACGTGCTCGAAGTAAGGGACATCGAACCGCCAGCACCAAAGGAACGCGAAGTTTTGGTGCGGGTGCATGCGGCCTCAATCAACGATTGGGATTGGCAGATGCTTCAGCGGCCGATGGTTCCGCTCGGCTTCAATAGGCCACGTGTACGGATTCTGGGTTCCGACATCGCGGGACGGGTTGCCGCCGTCGGCAGCGCGGTTCAACGTTTTACGGTCGGAGACGAGGTCTACGGTGATCTGTCTCGCTTCGGCTCTGGCGGCTGGGGCGGATTTGCGGAGTATGTGTGTGCGCCCGAAGTGGCGTTGGTACGGAAGCCGTCTCGAATGACTTTCGAAGAGGCCGCCGCGCTGCCGCAAGCCGGGCAGCTCGCAGTGCAAGGTCTCTTTGCGGCCGGACCGCTGAGATCCGGCCAGAAGATCCTCATCAATGGGGCGGGTGGCGGCGTGGGCACGATTGCCATTCAATTAGCCAAATCGCAGGACGTGGAAGTTACGGGTGTCGATAGCGCGGTGAAGTTCGAGATGATGCGGGCCATCGGCTTTGACCACCTGATCGATTACAAAAAGGAGAACTTTGCCAGGAACGGGCGGCGCTACGACCTGATCCTCGATACAAAAACGACTCGTTCCCCATTCGCGTACACGCACTCGCTCAGTCCCGGAGGAACATATGCCACCATCGGTGGCGACTTGTCCCGACTGTTCCAGTTTGTAATTTTCGGATGGTGCATTCGGCAAACCACGGGCAAAACCGTCCGCTTGGTCATGCTGAAGCAGAACCAGGACCTGCCATACTTAAACGAACGTTTCGAAGCCGGACAGCTAATCCCCGTGATCGATGGTCCTTATAAGCTGAGCGAAGCGCGGGAAGCCTTTCGTCATTTTGGCGCAGGCACTCACAACGGCAAGGTCGTCATCACGATGGAGTGAAAGTCGATCAGTTATTGCAACATCTTTCTGCCGCCCTGTTGCGCGTGAGTACTCGGCGACTGTTCCCTAATTGGATCGTTGAAGAGTAGCCCGTTATCCGGGAGGAACGATCACTGAGCACGGCGGACACTGACGCCGCGTGCAGTATCCCTCCATGGGCGCCGCACAGTGTAACGCGGGATAGCCGTAGCGTTTTCTTTGCCAACGGCGAGCAGCTTCCGTCGGACCAGCCAACTGACGGCGGCTTGCGCTGAACTCTTCGAAATTCCAATCGACTCCGCCAATTCCTGATAACTCACGTGAACGGCTCCTTGCCTGCGTGCTTGTTCGGCGGCGAGCCAAATGTAGAGCAGGAAACTAGCTGGTCTCCGATCATGCCCGACCAGGTCACGCATCAATACGTCCACGACGTAATCATCCAGGTTCAGCACGGCTATACCGGCAACTAATATAGCAACGACTGGCTCATTGCACGCGCGAATTCTGCACGCTATGCTCCGTTCGTTTTTATGGAGGAGGAAAACTGTGGTTCGCGGAATAAAGTTTGTCGGCATTCCCGTTCGCGATCAGGACGTTGCACTGAAATTCTATACGGAGGCACTCGGACTAAAAGTAGCCACAGACCAGCCTTTCACTGACAAGCAACGCTGGATTGAACTCCTCATTCCTGGTGCGGAGACCGGTGTCGCCCTCTACACGCCCGAAGGTCACGAGAGACGCATCGGCGAGTTTCAGTCCGTTGCCTTCTGGTGTGACGACGTATTCGCAACCGCCAAAGGGCTGAAGTTGAAAGGCGTAACTTTTTCCGAGGAACCCAAGAACGAGCCTTGGGGATCGATCGCCGTCTTCAAGGATCCGGACGGCAATCAGTTCGCGCTCTCCAGCAAGGTCAATCGCAAATGAAAAAACCAATTGCCAGAAAACTCGGTATGAACCCCGGCATGCGGGCGTTAATCATCGACCCGCCTTCGGGTTACCTGAAGTTGTTGACGCCTTTGCCTGACGGACTCACTGTCTCTTCCAGAGTCGATGGGATGTATCCCTTTGTGCAGGTCTTTGCAACGCGCCTGGCAGAGATCAGCACGTTCGCCAGGAAGCTCCCAAAACACGCGGCTCCGAATGCTTTGGTGTGGATTTCCTACCCAAAGAAAACCTCGAAAACAGCAGGAGATCTAAATCGGGATGTAATCCGGCGAGCGATGGATGGTAAGGGATGGCACGCGGTGTCCATCGTCGCTATCGACGAAGTCTGGTCCGCATTGCGCTTCCGTCGCGCCGGCCAAGTAGGTTCGCCCTCGAAGCGCAGCCCGGACTAAGGCGGGGCACAAAAGTGTCAATTCCCGAATTGTCGGCAAACCGCAAGAAATTCAATCGCGCGCACACTTCACATAGGCGATTTAGATAGCCGTCGTGCTAAGTCACTGGATCACGAGACTTGGTGCCGAAGAAGGGACTCGAACCCCCACACCCTTGCGAGTACATGGACCTGAACCATGCGCGTCTGCCAATTCCGCCACTTCGGCCTGGAAACGTTCATACCGCCTGGAGTTCGCTTGGTGGAAGAGCTAGCGAACCGCGGTTTGGACGGGCTGCTTATCTATTCTCGCTGTTGCGGGAATTGCGTGTCAAACCAGGTTTAGTAAAGACGCAGCATGCTGTATCTGCACGCTGCTGCCTGGGTGTTCCCGCCCGTGTATCGTCACGAGAAGGCATGGTGGAGACGCAGCATGCTGCGTCTCTACCGGATGCGCTAATTCGCTGTTACATACGCTTGCTGCATGTAGGCGGCGCCTGAGCCGTCCCAGGCTTTCAGAGTGATGCGATGTGTTCCCACCGAGACATTGATGTACGTGTCCACCTGGCTTAGCGAGTTCTTGTAAATCAGAATGCCATCGAGGTAGATCTGCATGGCAACGATCCCAGACGGTGAGCCGGAGTAGCCTTGCACGTGCACTGAGGTTGAGACGTTGCTGTTCGGCGTGGGAGATTGCATTACGACGAACGGCTTCGCTTGCACGGTGAGCGTCGCCGTGACCGGAGTGGCGAGGGCGATGGCATCGGCTGCTTTACCAGTGATGGTGTAGGTCCCAGCATTGGCATAAGTATGCGTTGCGCTCGGACCGGTGGACGTTGTTCCGTCTCCCCAGTCAAGAAACGAACTGCCGATAGTTCCGGAGGTGGCTGTCACCGTCGCGGTTACGCTGCTACCTTGAGAAATGGTCGAAGCGCTCAGCGACAGAGACGTAACCAGCCGCGGAATCACGTTTACGGTGACGCTCTGCTTATAGGCGTTGCCGAGCTTGTCCCAGAGCTTTACGACTACAGCGTGAGTTCCATTGCTTGCGGGAACTGTGGTGTCGAATGAATTGGCGTTGACTTGGTAGACAAGCGCGCCATCGAGGTAGATCTGCATCGCGTCCACTCCGCTGGGAGCTGATCCGCCGGCAACAACGTGAATCGGGGCATAGAGCGTTGTGCCATTCGCAGGCTGCGACACCGTCACAGTCGCAGGCGGAGCAGGAGCATTAATCGTGACCCCTGCAGTGGCTTGCGATGTGGCTCCAAGGCTGCTGGTCGCAGTTGCGGTTACGGTGTAGCTTCCGGCTTGTGAGTATGCGTGCGAGGCCGATGGTCCTGCAGAACTAGTCCCATCTCCCCAGGCGATTTGCGAGCTTGCGATCGTTCCCGAATTGGAGCTAACCGTGGCAGACACAGTTGCGCCTGTGGTCGCCGAGGAGGGCGTTACAGCGAGCGCTGTCGTGAACGGCGCGGCAACCGTGACGTTGAGAGTCTGCATGTAAGCAGCGCCAAGCTTGTCCCAGAGCTTCACGGTGACGTGATGCGTTCCTGCGCTGGCGGGAACAGTCGTGTCGAAGGAGGCGGCGTTCACCTGGAAGACGAGGGTGCCGTCGAGATAAATTTGCATCGCATCGACTCCGCTCGACGCGGTGCCACTCGCAACCACGTGAATCGGGCTGCTTACCGTACTGTTATTTGCCGGCTGCGCAACGGAGACGGATGCAGCCGGAGCAGGTGCAGTTACGGAAGCGGTAGCGCTGGCTTTCGCGGACATGCCCAGAGCGTCAGTGATGGTTGCGTTCACCGTGTAGGTTCCTGCATTCGCGTACGTATGCGACGCGCTTGGGCCGGCCGCTGCGCTGCCGTCACCGAAATCAATCATCGTAGTGAGGGCGCTGCCTTGCGGATCGGTGGAGGCAGCTGTCGACGCCGTTACTGCAAGCGGTGCCGTTCCCGATCCGGGAGAGATCGACAACTTTGCCACCGGAGCCTGTGGAGACGGCGAGCCGGAGCTGTACGTCACCGCGGCTGACATATGGTTCAAAATCGAAGGCTTTGCTACTGCTTTCACGTAAACCGAGTACGTTCCCGAATCAAATCCAAAAGCTGCCAGGTTTACAGTGCGAGTGCCTGCCGGGAAATCGCCGAGTGACATGAGGTTCGTTCCGTCGCTGCTGATAAACGCTGTGTAATGGTCGATTGTGCTTTCGTCGCCGCTGATCGTCCAATTCAGTGCGTCGCCGCTCACAGAAGTTGTCACCCCAAAGCAGTTGTCGATGCCCGTTTCAATCTCGGTGCCTTCTTCATAGTCGTTCCAGGTCACGAGCTGGAACCAGGCAAGCTGGTCGGCGGTGGACCACAAGCTGTTTGCCTTATTGAAAGTGGCAAGCCAGGTTTGACCGCATTGCTGCTGCATGTGCCGGTTTGCGCTCCAGCTTGCCAGCGTGTCATCGAATCCTTTGTAGCTCGTTCCTACCGGCAGCTTCTGGGAATACTGCTGCGCTGTCTGATAGAAGTTTGTCAGATAACTGAGGCTCATCGGATCAGTGGCGGTCACGTCGCTGGGCTGGACCCATGAGAATCCGCCGTTTGAATATGTCCGCGTGAAGCCAGCGGTGTTCTGAAAGACAAACTGCAAATTCGAAGCTGTGTTGGCGCGAACGCGGTTCCAATCGATGCTATAGCTCTCGACTCCGAAGTAGAACACCACTGGATTGCCATTCCACCGCATGTACGCCGGCGAGGGTACAAAGGTCTGCGTGACGTAATTCAAGTCGCTGATCAGCGCCGCCGTGACATCACAGCCCGCGGTGCTTGCGCAATTTTTGATGGCCCCGGCATCTTCCATGATCGCGAATTGGAAGGCTCCATTGCGCGATTGCGCTTCCGTCATCATGTTCAGCGTCGTGGTGTTGTGATGAGTGTTATTTGGACCATACCAGTCGATAATCACTCCTGCGATTCCGCGGCTGAGCATGTCCGTGACTTGCGCCTTAATCTCCGCCGGATCATTGGAGTTATAGCCAATGTCCATGTGGTAGCTCACACCGAACCAGGGCATGAAGTGCGCGTAAACGGCGGTGTTCGATCCGTTGTAGAGCAGGGAGCTGGTTGGAACCTTGCTCGCGTTTCCCGGAGCGGCGTTGCCGTTGGTCTGGGCCTGAAAAGTCGCCGCAGCGCTGGTGTTGTTACCGGTCTCTGCAGATAACGTGGTGGTTGGTGTGATCGGTGTGCTACCGAATGCCTGAAGACCAGAGAGGAGAATACAGATTAGCCCAATACGCGAAAGCAAGAGGCCTCCAAAAAGAGAAACCGGAGCCGAATGGGGCGGTGCTCCGGGTCGGGAGATTAATTGCTGGAATCGGGCAAATCTTAGCCGTGAGGGGTTAAGGGGGGATTCCGGTTTACTTCCTAGTACAGGGGGTTAAGTAACTTAGGAATAACTAGGTGCAGCGGGGACGCCGCGTAAGGAATCAAAATCATTGAAAGCAGAGAATTTGGAGCGAGGGCTGTTCAGGCGTGAGATCTTCGCATAGGTAACCAGGCCGAGTGTTACGCAAACAACTCTATTCAATGGTTCTGCTTCTAACAGCAAAGGGAACTTCACCCCTAAATCGGGAAGGTTAAGATGTTTGCTCAAACGCAGATGGAACCCACTTCGAAAATTCCCTCCGATATCAGTACGGAACTGCGGCGGCTTGCTCACGATCTGAGCAACTCACTGGAAACCATCATGCAGGCGTCTTACCTGTTGAGCCAATCCAAACTGGACGAGACTTCCAAGCGCTGGGCTGGCTTGATTGATAATGCGACGCGCGACGCTGCTCGCATCAATCGCGAGGTGCGAGAGATTCTACGTTCGCGCAGCACATAATCCAGCTTCTCTCAACGAAGGAATATCAGCCGCGCTTGATGTGCGCAGCTATCACGCTGCCCGCGTGTTTTCGGGACGCACGAAGCCAGGATCTCGGAGAAAATTCAGCGCCTGGTGGTAGCCCTCGAGGGTTCCGACATCCATGTAAATCTCGCCTGCGCATATAGAACGGACGGTATTACCTGCCGCGATGTAAGCGTTCAGCAAGTGGCCAAGATATTGATCCTGGCGATGTCGCGAATCCCAAAGCAGCTTGAGATTGTGAAATGCTTCTCCGCTGCTTGTGACGGCGCCCCATACCCAATGCGAACGCGCGCTCAAGCGCTTGACCTCAATTTCCTGCACATAGCCGTGCTCATCGGAAATTACCGCGTCAAAGACGGACGGGTTCGCTACAGGAAACAGCAGCAGGCCAAGATCGGCAGACGCCTCGAGCAGCGAGAGCGCCGGCCGATATCCGTTTTCGGGAAACCAGATGGTGTCAGGCAAGCCGATGAGAATTCGCTGATGATGGATCGCGAACGGGTGAGCGCGAAACAGAGCGTCGCACAGCCCTTGCGGCTGCTGCTGAAGAACATAAAAAATCTCGGCTGCATATTGGCGTTCGGCGAAGTAGCGAATCAGATCAGTCTTTTCCGCCGATATCACCATGCATATCTGATCGGCGCCGGCAGCGATCATGCGCTCGACCAGATACTCCGCGACCGCCTTCGGACGTTCCACGCCATCCACCAGCCGCGAGCCCACGGGAAGCAGTTCTTTCGAGCAGCCGAGAGGCTGAATGCGCTGTCCCATTCCCGCTGCGGGAATAATTCCTATCATGCGACTTCAGTCCTGGCGCGCTGAAGAGGTGTATAACTTCGCGCTCGCTGCAATGCCGAAATTACTTCCCGGGCTCTCTGGTCACCGGTGTGTTCACCCAGCGTGCGTTCTCGAGCCCGGGCCGCAATGGCGGCAAGTTCCGAATCGGGAAGATTGATCGCCGAGACTGCGTCATTGGCAGTGCGGGCTATCAGCAGCTCGCGCTCACAATCGAAGAAATGATCGAGACCCTCGAACCAGTCAGTGACAATCGGCGTCCCACAGGCGGCCGCCTCGAAGAAACGGCCAGAGGGACAATAGCCCCAGCGTGCCATCTCATTGCGCGTGATGTTCAGGGTAAGCCGTGAGGATGAGTAGAGCGCCGAGTGGTCCCCGGGCGAGACGTGCTCAAAGCGGCGCACGTTAGCGGGCCATTGCCAATCCCAGGGATACATCGCGCCAGCCAGCACGAACTGCTTCGATGGCAGCAATCGGGCCGGCTCCAGGAAGATTGTTTCAAGTTTCTGTTGCCGGTCGGCTGCGTAAGTGCCCATATAGCTAAGGTCACAGCAAAATTCCGCAGGTACGTCTACGCGGGTGTGCGACTCGGCATCGACGCATCCGTACAGCGGCAGCGCCAATCTCGCTCCCCAGCGGGAGGTAAGCTCATCAAGCGTACCTCCGCCCGTGAACGAGAGATAGAGATCGAATTCTCGAATCTGTCGCGCACGCAAGTACACGGTATCTCCTCTCTCCAGCGACGAGAGTGTGACTGGAGTGTCGAGGTCATAAAAGGCCTTCACTGGTCGCGCGAGGTCCAAAACTTCATCGACTATGCGAGCGCCATCTGGGCAGAAGCTGGCGCAGATGACCGCATCCGAATTCGAGGAGTACGCGAGCGCCCCGCCGCGAATCTTCTCCCAATCCGAGTACAGGATCAGGTCGCAGTAATCGCATTCGCTGAAGTCGCGATGCTTGGCGTAATAGGGGACATCTTTTTCGAAAAAAGTGACGTCGTGTCCCTGTCGGTGAAGAGCTTTGAGAATGGCGCGATACGGCGTGGCGTGTCCATTACCCCAGGACGAGGAAATGGTGAGCCCGAAGATCGTGATCTTCACCCGCTCCTCCAGCAGCAGATCGGTGTTGTCTCTCGACGAGAGAGGCAGGTCCCGGGCTGGACAGCGTCGCCACGGCAGAGCTGCTTGACTCTAAGATGCAATCTCGCCCGGGCCGGTGGCTGACGCTGGATGTTCAGGAAAGAAAAGACGCGCCAGCAGCTAGTTCTCCAGACTTGCCGATAGCGTGATCTTCGTATTCAAAACGCGGGAGATGGGGCATCCAGCCTTCGCATCGCTTGTGGCTTTGTCGAAGGCAGCTTTGTTGCCGCCAGGAATGCGAGCTTTAACGTCCAGATGGCTTTCGGTGATCGTGAATCCCGCATCAGTCTTTTCGAATGTGACCGTGCACTTGGTCTCGATGCTTTCCGGAGTAATGCTGGCTTTGCCAAGCTCTGCGCTTAGGGCCATCGAGAAACATCCAGCATGAGCGGCGGCGATCAGTTCCTCGGGATTAGTGCCCTTGCCGCTTTCGAAGCGCGTGCCAAATGAGTACTGCGTGTTCGACAGTGTTCCGCTGGCGCTCGAGATTGTGCCTTTGCCGTCCTTAAGTCCCCCCTTCCACTGCGCGCTGGCCGTCCTTAGCATGTTCTTGCTCCTTCAGAATGACGTAGAAAACCTTCCAGCATAACAAATGACGGTTTCGCGCCTCTCAGTCACAGACTCCCACTATGTCAAACAAAAAAAGGGACGCAGGGTGCTGCGTCTCTTTTGGGGTTTGAATCGCTATGACCTAGCTAACGCTCTGAAGCACGTGCTCGCGCTCTTCGGCGTCGTGGCGTACTTCTGCCTCGTCGTGCGGCAGCGCGATGTTAAGCGCCTCATCGATGCTGTTGACGTAGTGGACCCTCACACCTTCCAGCTGCTCAGGGCTCAGATCCTCTTCTACGTTCTGCCGGTTTTCCGCCGGAAGAATTACATCGCGAACACCAGCGCGTTTTGCGGCAAGCACCTTCTCCTTGATTCCGCCTACCGGCAGCACATTGCCGCTGAGCGTGATCTCACCAGTCATCGCTGTTAACGGATGAAGTTGTTTGCTGGTCAGCAGTGAAACCAATGCTGTCGCCATCGTCACGCCGGCAGAAGGCCCGTCTTTGGGAACCGCACCCGCCGGAACGTGAATATGGATGTCCAGCTCTTTCAAGAACTCTTCATCCAATCCCAGTTGCGTCGCATTGGAGCGTACCCACGTCAGGGCAGCCTGCATTGACTCCTGCATCACCTGACCCAGCTGTCCGGTCATGGTGAAGCCACCTTTGCCCTTCATCTTGTTGGCCTCGATGAAGAGCACGTCGCCGCCTGCCGGAGTCCAGGCAAGTCCTACCGCCACGCCAGGGCGCTTTGTACGCTCGGCGATTTCGGTATCCACTCGCACCTTGATGCCGCCAAGAAATTCCTGAACGACCTCTTTGCTGAGGACCAGCTTATCGGTCTTGCCTTCCGCAATACGACGCGCCTGCTTGCGGCACATGGTTCCGATATTGCGTTCGAGGTTGCGAACGCCGGCCTCCCGCGTGTAGTGCCGGATGAGGTGGCGCACCACCTCTTCCGGGAACTCGATCTGCTCAGCCGTGATTCCGTTTTCTTCAATCTGCCGCGGAATCAAGTAGCGAAAAGCGATGTGGACCTTCTCGTCCTCGATATATCCCTGCAGCTCAATGATCTCCATGCGATCACGCAGCGGTTCCGGAATGGGATCGAGCACGTTCGCCGTGCAGATGAACAGCACCTTCGACAGGTCGAACGGCACGTCCAGATAGTTGTCACGAAAAGTGAAGTTCTGCTCCGGATCGAGTACTTCGAGCAAAGCCGAAGCCGGATCCCCGCGGAAGTCGCGTCCAAGCTTGTCGACTTCATCCATCATGAAGACAGGATCGTTCGTTTCCGCTCGTCGCAAATTCTGAATGATCTGTCCCGGCAATGCGCCGATGTAGGTACGCCGATGTCCGCGAAGCTCAGCCTCGTCGTGCATGCCGCCCAGCGAGATGCGAGAAAATTTGCGTCCCAGGGAGCGCGCAATACTTCGGCCGAGCGATGTTTTGCCCACACCTGGAGGTCCAACGAAGCAGAGGATCGGGCCCTTCATTCCCGGCTTTAGTCTGCGAACAGACAAGTAATCAAGAATGCGGTCTTTCACTTTCTGCAGATCATAGTGATCTTCGTCCAGGATCTCCTTGGCTTTGGTGATATCGACATCTGTGCCGGAAGACTTGCTCCACGGCAACACCGCCAACCACTCGATGTAACTGCGGGTGAGCGAATAGTCAGCCGCCATCGGGGACATCCGGCCGAGTCGCGTCAGCTCCTTGAGAGCTTCTTTCTTCACCTCTTCGGGCATGCCTGCCGCTTCTATCTTTTTCTTCAGCTCTTCGGTATCACGCTGAGTCTCATCCTGCTCGCCCAGTTCTTTCTGGATGGCCTTCATCTGCTCACGCAGGTAGTACTCGCGTTGCGACTGCTGCACCTGATCCTGGACTTCCGTCTGGATCTTGTTGCGCAATTGCTGAACTTCGAGTTCCTTCGCAAGATGTTTGTTGATCTTTTGCAGCCGCAGCTTAACGTCGGTGATCTCCAGGATCTCCTGCTTGTCCGTCGTGGAGAGCGAGGGCAGGGAAGAGGCGATGAAGTCCACCAGCCTGCCGGGCTCTTCGATATTGATTGCGACCGTTTGCAGCTCGTCGGAAAGGGTCGGAGAGCCGGTAACGATCTGCTGGAACAAAGTCAAAACGTTGCGCTGCAGCGCTTCGATTTCCGGGCCGGTGTCGACCTTGCTCTCTGAAATTGTTTCGATCGTAGCCCGCATGAATGGCGTGAGCTGCTCGTAGTCGCGCACATGCACACGTTCCACACCTTCGGTAAACACAAACAGGCTCTGGTTCGGCATCTTCACGACTTTGTGAACCGTCGCCAGCGTGCCGATGCTGTATAGGTCTGTAGGTTGCGGCGTGTCAACGCGGGCTTCCCGCTGCGCCACCACCACAATGGATTTTTCCTCGCCCAATTGGTTGATCAGCTGGACCGAGCTTTCCCGGCCTACCGTCAGAGGCAATACCGCGTGCGGGAAAAGGACGGTGTCGCGCACCGGCAGCACCGGCAGCGAGCGGTCAATCTCCGGAACTGGCGTGTCCTTGGCCGATTCAGAAACGGCTTCATTCTTTGCGTTCTTGCTGGTATCTGCCATATAAGTGCCTTATAAACAATGGTCTGTTAAGACCTTGATAATAGATGACTCAACTTAGCTAAACGATTCCGGCCCGCCGAAAATCGGGTTAACCAAAGCGCAGGGAATTGTACTCCTGACGGACCTACTCCACAGCAACGAGAAGTGCCGGCGGAACGGAGCGCCCGGGCGCCTGCGCGTGCTCGGCCTAGTAGAGGCGCAGCATGCTGCGTGTCTGCCCTGCGGCCGAATTGTTCACCCAGCTTTGTAAATTCCCAGCACCTTCACCATCGGGCAGATCTCTCGCAGATGGTGCAATGCATGCTCCGTAGCCGCCGTTTGTCCCGACTTCAGATCGGCATAGAAGACGTACTGCCATGGATGTCCCTTTACCGGTCGCGACTCGATCTTGCTCAGCGAGATGTCGCGCAAGGCGAAGACCGCGAGGGTCTTGAATAACGCGCCGGGCTGATCAGGGACAGAGAAGGCTAGCGAAATTTTGTCTGCATCTTTGGCCCAGCGCTCGCCAGGAGAGATGAGCAGGAAACGAGTGAAGTTCTTGGCATCGTCCTCAATTCCAGTTTTGAGAATCTTCGCGCCATACTCTACTGCAGCCTGACGGCTGGCAATGCCGGCGGCATTTTTTTCCCCGTTTTCAATGACGTGTTTCACGCTCCCGGCAGTGTCATAAAAAGGAACTTGCTGAATTCGTGGATGATCGCGAAAGAACTTGCGGCACTGATCCAGCGCAACCGGGTGCGAGAGCACACGGCGAATTTGCGCCAGCTTCACCCCGGGCGTCGCGATCAGGTTGTGCCGAATGCGGAGCGGGTACTCGCGCTTAACGAACAAAGGATGGTCAAGCAAGAGATCGAAATGTTCGGTGACTGGACCAGCCAGCGTGTTCTCGATCGGAATCACCGCCGCTTCGGCTCTTCGCTTGAGCACACGATCAAAAACTTCCGCCGAGCGTGCACACGGCAACACGATGCAATCCGGCACCATCGCCAGAGCGGCTTCGTGACTGAATGAACCAGCTTCGCCTTGGATCGCAATAATCATGAGAATCAGAAGAAATCGGGTGATCGGGTCATCGGGTGATCGGGCGAAGTAAGAAGCGGCTCCGATTTTCAATCACAATTACAAAAATCGCTAAACTCACAAACGGTGCGAGCGCTGCTGCTTTTCACTTCACCCGATCACCCGATCACCCGATCATCCGATGGACCGATTCCTTTGGTTGCTTCGCATTCTAAACGCAGTCAGCAGCTCAGTCCCGCAGCACTCGATCTTCTACAACCTCTACTTCCCACCGGCCACTCATATCATGAGCGAATTTCGCAAATTGCATTTTGGGAGGTAGGGCAGATGCTTTGGACACTTTTTGTCATTCTGCTCGTGCTCTGGTTGGTTGGAGTTGTGAGCAGCTACACGCTCGGCGGATTTATTCATCTGCTGCTCGTTCTGGCTCTCGTAGCTCTCGTGTTTCAGCTACTCACCGGAAGACGCACAGCTCTATAGCCGATCAGCAGAATCGAGCAACCGGCAAGACCCTGAGACAAACAATTGATACATCAGTTCAGTTCACCTGAACGGAAGCGGAGGAGACTATGGATAAGGACCGTATGAAAGGCAAAATGGATGAAATTGCCGGCCGAGCCAAGCGCCAGGTTGGCGAGTGGACAGGCGACGATAAGAGCCAAATCGAAGGCGGGGCCGAAGAAGTAAAGGGCAAAGTGCAAAACGCCTGGGGCAAGGTGAAGGATGCAGCTCGCGGAGGCAAGCACGACGTCGAGCGCGAAGTTGATAAGGAAAACCGCGACATCGAGAACGACCGCGAACGCGATATTGCTTGATTAAGGACCACACACGTGAAAAAGGCGCTCACAAATGAGCGCCTTTTCTCTTGTCCCGACAATACGTGCTTTCCTGCCTGCGCTGAGTGAAAGGAACGAGGCTGTAATGAAACTGTAACGAACAAGCGCGTTTGTAAGCTGTCATCCCGAGCCCCTCTTTTGGGCAAACGATCTCCCGCGATGTTCCGGGCCTAACCGCTGCCGGTTTGGCTCTTTCACCAGGAGTCCATTTTTTTGGCCGAAGTGCCGCGTGACAGCAGTAAGTTCGAGGCATCACCGGTAGATCGTTCGCCCAAAAGAGGGCTCAGGATCAATCATTGCCATCCGAATTAATCTTCAGATGCTTTCCTTCGCCACATGGGCTTACGAGTATCTCTGACGATCAACAGCGCACCTGAACGATGCACGGCTAATCTCCATCCAGGAGGAACTACTGTGGTCGCCGTGTACTCGGTCACAACCAGCGGTCCAGACGCAGAGAAGCCGGCAGGGAGAGAGTCACGTTGAAGCACCTGCGTTTTAAGTGAGTTTGAATCGAAATAGACGGAGGACCGACTACTTGTAATCTTGTCAGCGCGCTCACTGCTAGAGCCGTAACTGGCTGCGCTCGGCTGTGGTAGAGAAGTGCGCACACGCAGGGTCACCAATTCGATCTTCTTGCCAGAATGGTTGTAGCCGAAGCGTCGCTGATGTGCTGCATGAAAGTCTTCGAGCAGCACAGAGCTGTTTCGCCAGGGAATGTTCAGCTCGTAACCCTGTCCCTGATATCGCAGGTCCGCTGAGCATTCCATTTTGACTTTTCCCTTCCATCCTTCGCTCGCGTATTCGCGAGCCGCCGCCTCTTTCAGGCTGGCAAGAGCTGTTTCGACTCTTTTACCGGTTTGGGCGAAGGCCTGGCTCGAGAGCAACGTCGGCGACGTACGCGAATAATCCTTCACAACGTCGCTGGTGAGAATCCCATACGCAGAAAGCGCACCCGGCGCAGGTGGCACAATGACACGTGATATCGAAAGCGAGCCCGCCAGATCGCAGGCATGGAGAGCGCCAGCTCCACCAAAGGAAAGAAGCGCGAATTCGCGGGGATCATAACCTTGCTCGATTGAGACCACACGAATGGCTTTTTCCATTGTGGCGTTGACCACTCTAATGATCCCGGCCGCCAACTCTTCGGCCGGCCATTTCAGGCGATTCCCTTTGATCCATTCGAAGAAGACCGCGCGAGTGCGGTCGATGTCGAGACGGAACTCGCCTCCGAGAAAATTCTCGGGACGCAGCCGGCCGAGCAGCAGGTTCGCGTCGGTCACAGTAGGCTGCGTACCTTTGCCATAGCAGATCGGGCCCGGATCGGCACCGGCCGATTCTGGGCCGACGCGCAAGGCTCCACCGGCATCGATGCGCGCCAGCGATCCGCCTCCGGCGCCAACGGTGTGGATGTTCAACATTGGAATTCGAACCGGCAGGCCTGCGATCTCTGCTTCGGCGGTCACGTGCAGCCGCCCTTCCAGCAACGCGACATCGGTCGATGTCCCGCCCATGTCGAACGAGATGATCTGCTCGAATCCAGCGCGGCGACCCATTTCGAGCGCACCGACTGCGCCTCCAGCCGGGCCGGAGAGAACCGTGCGAACCGGCTGGGATGCTGCAGCCTGAAGCGCGGTGATGCCACCGCTCGACTGCATCACGAAGAGCTTTGCTGCTGTGTTGTTTGAAAGCCGCGCCCGCAGGCTTTCGAGATAACGCTGCATCAGCGGTTGAAGGTATGCGTTGACCGCTACAGTGCTCATGCGCTCATACTCACGAAATTCCGGCAGGATGCGATGGGAGAGCGAAAACGGAAGCTTCAGAGCTCTGAGTTCACCCTCGACCGCCTGCTCGTTCGCGGGATTGGCAAATGAGAACAACAGGCACACGGCAATGGATTCGGCTCCGCTGTTTGCGATTTGTGAGCGAAGTTCCCCAAGTTCGTTCTTCGAAGCTGCGCGCTCGATGCTGCCGTCTGGGCGAGTACGCTCTGCAATCCCAAAGCGCAGCTCGCGCGCCACGAGCGGTTCAATGCGCTGCACGTTCAGGTCGTAGAGTTTCGGACGCGCCTGCCGACCAATTTCAATGGCATCTTCGAATCCCGCAGTGGTGACGAGCGCGGTCCGAGCACCCTTTCGCTGCAGCAAAGCGTTGGTGCCGACCGTCGTGCCGTGCAGGAGAACGATTTCCCGATTTGATTCCGCCCCAATCCGGGCCACGGCTTTGGCGATGGCCTCCGAAGGATCGTGAGGGGTGGAGAAGACTTTCAGGATTTGCAGCCGGCCGTTCTCGATCCAGACGCAGTCAGTGAAAGTGCCGCCAGTATCCACGGCGATGCGTAAGGGAAGTCTTTCTTTTCGACTGGGCGGCAGTTTCCGCTCTCCGGAACTCTCAAAGAACTTGTGGCATAGGCGCCCTCGCCTGTGCACTTTGCATAGATCACAGCCGAGGGCGGCTGTGCCACGAATCTCAGGAGTGGCGCACGAGCAAATCAGCCGCGAGGAACAGGAACAGCACCACGGAAATCACACCGTTCATTGTGAAGAAGGCGGCGTTCAACTTGGATAGATCGCGGGCTGACAGAAGCGAGTGTTCATAGGCCAGCAGCAGAGTCACAGCAGTCACCCCAGCAACTGCAATCTTGCCTAGTCCGAAGGCCGCCACCACCGAGATCAGCAAAATGAGCATCAGCACATGCATGGCGCGTGCAATCAGTAATCCTCCCGAAATCCCATATCGCCGAGGCAGTGAGTGCAGCCCATAGCTGCTGTCGAATTCATAATCCTGGCAGGCATATAGAACATCAAAGCCGGCCACCCAAAAGGTGACAACTCCAGTAAGCAGCAGAATTCGCGGATCGAGCGAACCGCGAACTGCAATCCAGGCAGCGGCCGGAGCAACGCCTAGCGCGAATCCGAGCACAAGGTGCGACCAGCGCGTGAAGCGCTTGGTGTACGAGTAAAGAAAAATAATGCCGAGGGCGACAGGCGAGAGGAGAAAAGTAAGCCGATTGAGCATCGCCGCCGCGAGGATGAAAATCGCACTGGCTGCTACGACAAACGTACCCACAAATTGCTTACTCAGAATTCCGGCGGGAACGGCTCGTGACTTCGTGCGAGGATTTGCCGCGTCGATCTCTGCGTCAACGTAGCGGTTGAACGCCATGGCTGCTGAACGCGCGCTGACCATTGCGATCACGATCCATAGCAACTGCCAGGCGCTGGGCCATCCACCAGCGGCAAGCATGGCCCCACAAAGCGCGAAGGGAAGCGCAAAGATCGAATGCTCCCACTTGATCATCTCGAGGGAGACGCGGAAGTTGTGGAGCTTCGACATTGGGGTTCATTGTAATTGCTGCCAGTATGAAGAATCGGGCGATCAGCGATCGGCATTCGGCGTTCTGCCGGTATTCTGTTTGGGACTTACGCCAAAAAACTTGTGGCCGAAAGCCGAAAGCCGACAGCCGACAGCCCACAGCCCACGCTCTTACTTCGCCCGATGACCCGATCACCCGATCACCCGATTCTTGTTTACCACCCCGGTACACCTTCACGGCTTTTGATTGCATCCCATGCTGAGTAGCGGGATGCTGTTTCCCCCGGAGTGACCATGGTAATCAAAGGCTTAAAGCACGTAGCCGAGATCAGTCGGATGTTTGACTCAACCACGCATCGCGAACGATTTCGCTATAGCCTGCGCCGCGAAACCTCGCCGGACATTCTTTATTGGGGACATGAGCACACCGAAGAAGCCGCGCTTGAAATGGCCAACATGTACTTGAACCTGCTCGACGATTGCGTGACCGCCCTGAGACACAAGCCCGGTCCACGGGCTCAGCACATTCAATTCTTAGCAAGCTCGAAGGCCGTCAGAGCCTGAGGAACCGGCCGATCGAGTGGGAGCGAAGCCCAGCAACCGGCCTGAACCTCGAGTAAATCACTCTCGTTACTGTCCTCCCCGAAACGAAGTGAGGGATCTGCGGTCCGCTGCGATCCCAAGAAAAGCAGACTCCTTGAGCCAGCATCAGGCGCTTCGGAATGGCACTATGGGCTAAGCGTGCGATCAGCACTAGTCTTACGATGGCCCGATTCGCTAGCTCCCTACGAACTTGGCATACAGACTTCTCGCAACCATCGGATCCGTCGTGCCCTTGATGATCGCTCGTCCATCGCGGAACAGCGTCATTTCGTAGGCTTCTCGCCAGAACTTCAGCACCATCTCGTTGTAGCGAACTTGTCCGTGCGCCGAGAGGCGTGAGCTCATTTCGCTGAAGTCCACAGGGCGCTCGCGCTCATGGATCTGGACTGAGTTGCGTCCGCACAGAGTGATTTGGGGGCGGGATTTGCCTTCGAGGTAGTCGAACCGGCGCCCTACGCAGACACTGCAGTCGAACAAGGGCTTGTCAGTAGATATGGCAGAGCGCTCATTACTCCAGAGATCAAATGAAAGCAATGAACGTCGCATTGCATCACGCGCCCCGGCGAGCAACTTAAGCGCCTCAGTCACCTGGAGCGACGCCACGAAATTGGCCGTGCTGTTCAATATGCCTGCTGTCTCACAGGTTGCGAAGGTGCCGCGTGGCGGCTCAGGAAAGATGCATGCGAGACACGCGGTCTGTCCTGGAAGCACATTCATGGTCGCCGCATAGGAGCCGACCGCAGCCGCGTAGATCCAAGGTATTCCGCTTTTCACCGCGAAATCGTTAATCAGGTACCGCGTCTCAAAGTTGTCGGTGCAATCCAGAATGAGGTTGACTTCTTCGAGCAGATATACGGTCTGCGGCGTCAGGTCCTTTACATAAGGATCGACGGCGATCTCAGAATTGATTGCGGCTATCTTGCGGGCCGCGGCTTCAGCCTTAGGGAAGCTCTGGCGCGCGTCTTCTTCGTCGAACAGCAGCTGGCGCTGCAGATTGCTGGGTTCGACGTAGTCCCGATCAATGATGCGCAGTATATTGACCCCGGCCCGAGCCAGCAAAGTGCACACGGAAGCGCCGATCGCGCCGCATCCGACGACCGCGACCTTGGCTTGTCGGATGAGTTTCTGTCCCTCAGGACCAATGGGCGCAAACAGCGCCTGCCGGGAGTAGCGGTCTTCAAAGGTGAAGGGCTCGTTCTTGGGGGTCATTTCCCTGCTTCGCCGGCCCTCATAGGGGCTAAACTTCAGCGAATCACCATTATTATAGGCGTGTGCATCCAGACATCTGCAACCGGCAGCCCCCTTGCGCGCGGACGCGCCTACGGGCCACTAGGGAGAGGATCTAATTTTTCTGCGACGGGCAGGTCACGGGAGAGCCGTGCAGCGACAATCGGCGGGGTTGGCATTCCTTTCCGATTTTCCAGGCTCCCGGGATCGCGCGTTGAGTTTTATGATCCCGAGGAGCACACTCGCGTTGCTACTTCTTCTCTCGGCAATGCCCTGCCTTGCAGGACAGGCCCAAGTTCCCGGACCTCCGGCACTCAAGGCTCAGGCTCAGAATGAAACGGCAGCCCCATCCATGCCTAATCAGGCTGGAAGCGCCTTTGCGCGCTATTCCGGATATCGCATTCGCAGCATCCATCTGCAGGGCTCCCAGCGAATCGATCAGGCGGACCTGCTCAAATCAATTTCCCTCCAGGCAGGACAGCTTCTTGACCGCGCTGCGGTCCGCGCAAGCTTGCAGCAGCTCTTTGCGACCGGACGATTCCGAACTATCGCCGCCGAAGTCGCACCCTACTCTGACCGTTCGCTCGATGTGAATCTCGTAGTGGAAGAGAAGCTGTTTATCGGCAGCTTGATGGTGTACGGAGCGCCGCGTCCGCCGACCGCAAACCAGCTGGTGAACAGCAGCAAACTGCAAATTGGGCAGGAGTTTGACGAAGACCTGATTGCCGCCGGCATTGAGCGCATGAAGAAGGTCCTCGCTGAGGATGGTTACTTCGCGCCTACCATCCGAATGGATTCTTCCATCGATCCGCCCCACCAGCGCATCGAGCTCAGTTTCATCGTCGATCGCGGCGCGCACGCAAGAGTGGGACAAGTGATCGTCAAGGGAGATGCTGGTTATGCCGACGGCAAAATTCGCAGCATCGCGAAGCTTCACCCCGGCCAACCAGTGGTCGCGACCCACCTGAGCCGCGCCTTTACCCGTCTTCACAAAAAGTATCAAAAGAGCGAGCGGCTCGAGGCGCAAGTGTCATTGGTCGATCGTAACTATCACACCGATACCAATCGGCTGGACTATATCTTCCAAATCAATCGTGGTCCGATCGTCGACGTTCGGGTAGAGGGTGCCCACATGCGGCGTGGGCTCATCAAAAAATACGTGCCCATCTATGAAGAAGGCGCGCTCGATGAGGACCTGCTCAGCGAAGGACGGCGAAATTTGCGCGACTACTTTCAGAGACAGGGATACTTTGATGTGGGGGTCACGTCGAGCCTATCGACCAAAGACGGGCGCGAGCTGGTGATCTTTGATGTTGATAGACGCAAGCGCCACACCTTCGAGGATCTGACCATTCACGGAAACAAATACTTTCCCAGGGAGAGCATTCGCGAGCGAATGGCGATCCAGCCTGCCGATGCTCTGCAACGTCACGGCCTGTTTAGCTCAGCTCTGCTCGAGCGCGACCTCTCCGTCATTACCTCTCTGTATCAGGCAAACGGGTTTCAGGCGGTGAAGGTGAATTCGAATGTACGGGACGATTATCGGGGAAAGCCCGGCCGCCTGCAGGTGCAGATCGACATCGACGAAGGCTCACAGACGCTGGTGAAGAACACAACCATCACCGGCAACACAACCTTCTCGCAGGACGTGCTGCTCGATCAGATGAGTACCATTCCAGGACAACCCTATTCCAACTATCTCCTCAGCAACGATCGCGACTCCATCGTGAGCTACTACTTCGATCGCGGCTTTCCCGACGTACAGGTAGAGACCACCACGAATCCTTCGCCGAATGCGCCGAATCGTCAGGATGTAGCGTTTAAGATCAGCGAAGGACGCCAGATCTTTGTCGATAAGATCCTCATCTCAGGTCTCAGGTACACGAAGCCATTCGTCGTGGATCGCGAGTTCGAGATCAAGGAAGGCGATGCGATGAGTCAATCGCGCATCCTGAATACGCAGCGAAAACTCTATGACCTGAGCATTTTCAATCAAGTCGACGTTGCCCCCGCGAATCCAACGGGGAATGTGGAGAGGAAAAATCTGATGGTGCAAGTGGAGGAGGCAAAACGCTACACCATCGACTACGGTATCGGATTCCAGGTTCAAACCGGCAATGTGCGAAGTGACTGCGAGAACGTGGTTGCAAATCCGACCTCGACGCAGGTGTGCAATCCCGGCGGCGCCACCGGCTTCAGCCCACTCGTTACCTTCGGCGTAACGCGCGCCAACCTGGGCGGGCGAAATGACAGCATCGTCTTCCGTACCAATCTTGGCCGCCTGCAGCAGCGCGCGCTGCTTAGTTATGTGCAGCCATACTGGCTGGATCGCCGAGATCTAACCTTGAGCTTCAGTGCGCTCTACGACAGCACTCAGAATGTACTCACGTTCAGTTCTGAGCGGCTGGAAGGTTCGGTCCAGGCATTGCAGCAGTGGCGAAAGGGAGAAACCTTCCTTTACAAATTTACTTATCGCCTGGTGAAGGTGGATCAGGCTACGCTGCACATCAATCCACTATTGATTCCGCTGTTCTCTCGCCCGGTGCGCGTTGGTATCCCCAGCATCAGCTACGTTCGCGATCATCGCGACGATCCCATCGATTCCCATAAAGGGAGTTACTACGCGGGGGACTTTGGCGTAGCCTCCAGGATCTTCGGATCGCAGTCGAATTACGCTCGCGTGTTCTTCGAGAACTCGACTTACCACACCTTTGCGGAGAACCGGAATGTCGGTGGCCGGCGTTGGACCTTCGCTCGCTCTACCCGCATCGGGGTGGAGGAGCCGTGGACAGCAGGAGGAAATCCGATTTCGGATATCGTGCCTCTACCTGAAAAGTTCTTTATCGGAGGCAGTAATTCGCATCGTGGCTTTGCGATCAATCAGGGTGGGCCGCGCGATCCGACTACCGGATTTCCCCTCGGGGGCGACGGGCTGTTTCTCAATAGTCTTGAACTGCGCAGTCCAAGCATTGCGCTCCCGTATGTGGGTGACAATTTAAGCGCGGTGATCTTCCATGATGCGGGCAACGTTTTCACTTCGCCGGAAAAGATTTTTCCCGGTCTGGCTCAGTGGACGCAGCCCCACAAGGAAAACTGCGAGCCGCAATCGACTCAGCCTTGCGACTTTAAGTACATGGCACAGGCAGTTGGGTTGGGCGTACGCTATCGCACGCCGATTGGGCCAGTACGCGTGGACTTCGGCTATAACCTCACGCCTACGTACTTTCCTGTCAAAGACGATCCTGTGCGTGGGCCGTATCTTGATCACACTGGAAGGTTCAACTTCTTCTTCAGCATAGGTCAGACGTTCTGATGCGAAACGCTTTCCTCATTTCACTGATTCTGATGGCTGCCTCGCTCGCGTACGCCGCGGAGACGCTGGACCGCATCGTGGCGACGGTCGATCGCCATCCCATCACCCGCAGCGATGTCGAGCAAGAGGCGCGCTTCAACCGCATGACAGAAGCAAAGCAAGGCGAAGTCACGATCCAAGAGGAGATCGCCGCCTTGGAGCGTCTGGTCGATCGAGATCTCGTCGCCGATCAGGTAGCGGTTTTTGGTGTGGTTCCGGTTACAAAGGAAGAACTCGATGCGCGGGTGATGGAGATGCGCAAGCAGCTTCCCGGCGGAGAGTCGGATGCAGGGTGGCGTCGGCTGCTCGCCGAATATGGTCTTACCGATGAAGACATCGCCAGCCGCGTGACCCAGGAGATTCAAATGCTGCGCTTCATCGATTTGCGGTTTCGGTCCGAAGTGCGAGTCGGGCCGCGTGCAGTGCAGACGTATTACGACACGAAATTTGTTCCCGAAATGAAAAAGAAGTCTCTCGCGTCTCCTCCCCCGCTCGATCAGGTACAGGATCAGATCGAGGCGATCCTGCGCGAGGAGCGCGTCAACGCATTAATCTCCGACTGGCTGAAGAGCCTCCGGACGCAGAGCCGAATTCAGACCTTTGATCCATCGTTGCCGCTCTCAGGACTCGATAAGAAGACTCCGGACATTTCAGACGTCCACACGCTGCCTTTGCATATTACTGGGCCGGCCGAGGCGGCCAAGCAGCAGTAGAACCTGCAATGACTGAGGAAATTCCCAAACCGTCGCGCCGTTCCCGCTGGGCTAAGCTCGGCATCGGCGTCGTGCTCATTGCTCTCGTGGCGAGCCTCGGTTTTTATCTCAACAGCGATTCTTTCCGTGACCGGGTGCGGCGCCGTCTCGTCAGCGAGCTCGAAGCGGTGACTGGAGGGAAAGTCGAGCTGAAGAACTTCGTCTGGGACTTCTCGCGACTCCAGTTCGAATTCGATGATCTCACCATTCACGGCTTGGAGAAACCAGACGACATCCCTTACGCCCATGTAGATCATGCGCGAGTGTCGGTCAAGATCCTTAGCGTATTCGGGCGCCAGATCGCTTTGCGCGAGCTTTACGTGGAGCACCCCGTCGCTCATCTGATCGTGTATCCGGACGGCACTACGAATCAGCCCAATCCCCAAAAGGGAAGTGGAAACGAAAACGGGAACGGGGTTCAGCAACTATTTTCTATGCGGATGGATCGTCTGAAGGTCAGCCAGGGCGTGCTGGTACTGAACCAGCAGCGCATCCCGTTGGATCTCAGCGCCGACACCGTGACTGCCGGAATGACATTCAGCGCGAAGCCCCATCCCAGCTACACAGGCAGCATTCGCGCCGGCAGTCTTCTGCTGAGACATCCTGGCTATCCGCAAGTGCTCACTCAGGCTGAAACGAACTTCAGCATCAGCAACAATCAGGCGCAAATCAGTTCGCTGCGTTGGGCAAGTGGCCGGTCGCAGCTGGAGGCCTCTGGAACCATCACGGATTTCCGTAGTCCGCGGGTTGAAACGAAGTACCGAGGGACAATCGAGCTTTCCGAACTGAGCAGGATTCTTGGAGTGCGCGAGCTGCGCAGCGGCGTCGTCGAACTTAACGGAACGGCTCGATATCTTTCGTCTGAAAACTTCTTCGGTTCCGGCAAGCTGGCTTTGAAAAACGGTGAGTACTCCGCTCCCGAACTGCGACTCAGCAACGTGGACGCAAGCTCTGAGTACACTGTCGCCGTGGACCGCATAACCCTGACTAAGTTGAGCGGACGAGCACTCACAGGCACATTTAACGGCAGCGCAAGTATCTTGCACTGGTCCAAGACAGCTCCGAAGAGTGGCTTCAGCTCCGGCAAGCTGACGCAGTCGGCAAAGAGACAACAGCAGGGAACGCTGGATCTGAATCTGGCAGGAATCTCTTTAGCCCAGGGACTGCGCGCGTTGCTGCCGGCGAAGAGTCCATTGAATCAGCTCCGCATCGCTTCCACGGGTACCGGCAAGCTGCAGATGCGCTGGACAGGCTCTCCGGCTGAAGCGGACACAGTCATCGATCTCGATGCGCAAGCTGTCTCGCCTGCACCCGCATCCGAGCTTCCACTCGCCGGCTCGGTCCATGCGACTTATCACGGTCGCAACGACCGCATCGACGTCACCGGACTGAATCTCGCAGCGCGCGCATCTCGCGTCAGCGCCACGGGAGCAATTGGGACCGAATCACAGCTGCGAATCTCGCTTAACACTTCAGACCTATCGGAGGTTGATACCGTAGCTCACGCGCTCAGTGGCGAGCGGCAAAAGATTCCCGCAATGGTTCACGGACAAGCATCCTTCAATGGGACACTAACCGGCAAACTCATCTCGCCAAGCATCGCAGGGCGCCTGCAGGCCAACGACTTCGACACAACTTTACCCGCTGCTGTGGAGCAGACTGCTGCCATAGCGGCCCCGGCCACGCTGCACTGGGACTCTCTCGTTGCAGACGTTGCCTACTCTCCCAGCCTGATATCGGCGCGCAATCTATTGCTGAAGCGCCGCGATGCGCAATTTTCAGGAGCGGGGAGCGTGAGCTTGCGCGAAGGTCAACTGGATCCTGACTCGCACGTCGAAGCCCGGCTCCGTGTGCACGACGCCGATTTGCTGGAGCTGCAACGTCTGGTTGGCCTCAGCTATCCCGTAACGGGAAAGGCAAACGGAGAGACGCACGTTATGGGATCGCTCGATAATCTCGCCGGTCTCGGACACATCCAGGTGGCAGGCGGAAGCATCTACGGCGAGCCTTATCGTTCCTTATCTGCGGATCTCCAGTTTCAAGGCAAGCAGGTGGATCTCCGCAATCTGATTCTCCAGCAAGACGGCGCGCGCGTGACTGGCGGCGGAAATTACAATTTCGACACCAAAGTCTTTGCCTTCAATGCCACGGGCAGCAATTTTGACCTGGCGCATCTTGCAAAGCTGCAAACGAAAAAACTCAGCATCGGCGGACACGCCGAGTTCGTGGCGAGTGGCTCAGGAACGATTTCCAGTCCTGCCATCAATGCCAACCTGTCGATTACCGGTCTTCTCCTCGGCGGAGAGCCTGCCGGCGATCTTCACGCCACAGCGGTAACTCACGGAGCCGATCTCCACCTCGAAGGCCACACCAACATGGAACTGGCCGCTGCCAACATCACAGGTGACGTCCATCTGCGCCAGGACTTTCCCGCCGAGATCCATCTCCATCTCGCCAAGCTCGACTTCGATCCGCTGCTGCGCGCATATCTTCCCGGCAAAGTCACCGGACATTCATCGGTCTCCGGAAACTTCGTGCTGCGCGGACCGCTCAAGAATCCTGGCGACATCGCAATGCAGGGAGACGTTAATCAATTCCAGGCAGACGTGCAGCACATTCAACTGCATAACGAAGGACCATTGCGTTTCTCAATCAGCAATCAAGTGGCAAGCGTCGAGCAGATGCACATCGTCGGAACCGATACCGACATTACCGGAACGGGAAAAGTCGAGCTCGCCGGAGCGGGCCGTCTCGATCTGCACGCGAATGGCAAGGTCAATCTGGGAATACTGCAGACCGTGAACCCCGCTGTTTCCTCTTCGGGACAGATGACCTTCACCGTCAATGGCACAGGCCGGTTGAACGATCCAAATTTCGCCGGCAACGTGCAAATCGCAAATGGCGCCGTCGCCTTTGTGGATCTTCCGAACGGATTGAGCGAGATTAACGGCTCGCTTAACTTCGATCGTAATCGTCTGCGCGTTCAGAAATTAACTGCCCGGACCGGCGGTGGCGATCTCGTTCTGGGCGGTTACGTTACCTACAGCAACGGGATTTTCTTTGATCTCACCGCAACCGGACGCGACATTCGCATTCGCTATCCCGAGGGAGTGAGCTCCCAGGCAACCGCCGATTTGAGACTCGTCGGAAATGCGCAAAACTCGGTGCTCTCAGGCGACGTTACCGTCACGAAGTTCGGTCTTACTCCGCAATTTGATCTCGCAACCTACGTTCAACGCGCCAAGCAGCCCACAAATCCGCCGAGTCCGAATTCCCTTATTGATAATGTGCGCCTCGATGTGCACATCGTCTCCACTCCCGAGCTGCGCGTCGAAACCTCCATGGCCCGCGTGTCGGGAGACGTGGACCTCCGGCTGCGAGGGACCGCAGCCCGGCCCTCAGTGCTGGGACGTCTAAGCATTGCGGAAGGCGATATCACCTTCAACAGCACTACCTATCACCTGGAGCGAGGCGACGTGGTGTTTGCCAACCCTGTACGCATCGAGCCAGTGGCAAACGTGGAGGCTTCGGCGCGAGTGCGAGACTACGACATCACCCTCGGGTTCCACGGAACGCCGGACAAGCTCAACGTGACTTATCGCTCCGAACCGCCGCTGCCCTCAGCCGACATCATTGCCCTGCTTGCTTTCGGCCGCACGCGCCAGGAGGGCGAGCTGTCGGCGCAGGGATCTCAGGCGGCCGCCAGCGAAACCTTCGCCCAGACCGCGTCGAATGCCATTTTGGGAGAAGCACTGAACGCGGCCGTAAGCAGTCGCGTGCAGAAGCTGTTCGGCATCAGCAGAATCAAAATTGATCCCAACCTCGGCGGTACCGGAACGGAAGGCAATCCCAACGCCCGTCTCACGGTGGAACAGCAAATTTCTAAGAACGTAACTGTTACCTACCTCACTAACCTAAGCCAGTACGCGCAGGAGGTACTGCAGGTCGAATACAACATCAATAAGAACGTCGCACTGGTTGCAGTCCGCGACTACACCGGCGTACTGGCAATTGACCTCAGAATCCGGCAACGAAAGCGCTAAAAAGGCGTTAGGAGAAAAGGAGAGCCGGCCGCCTCGGCCGTGTTTCGCGAGCAACGCCCAAACACTCAAATCGTCGTGGCTGAAGCTTCATGAACACTCCGACCTGAAAGCAGTTGCCACCAGAAACACGGCCGAGGCGGCCGGTTCTCCTTACTCATCTCCAGCTCCCCTGTTCCCTGTCCCCTGTAACCTGTACCCTATCCCTGCCCATGTCGCTCGACCTTCAGCGCGTCCTCATGATTGAGCGCCAGCTCAAGGCGCGGGGAATCTTCGACGAGCGTGTGCTTTCCGCAATCGGAAAAGTTCCGCGCGAGGAATTCATCTCGCTGGAGTTGCGCGAGCATGCCTACGAGGATCGGCCGCTGACCATCGGCTGCTGCCAGACGATCTCGCAGCCATACATCGTTGCCTCCATGCTGCAGGCCGCCGAGCTTCGTCGTGAAGATCATGTGCTGGAGCTGGGAACGGGATCGGGATATCAGACTGCACTTCTCGCCGAGATCGTTGCCAGCGTCGTCTCCATCGAGCGTCACCCAGAGTTGGCCGAAGTTGCGCGCGCGCGACTTTCCCGTTTGGGATACGCAAATGTCGAGATCGTGGTCGGCGATGGAACGCTCGGCTATCCCCCACGCGCGCCCTATCACGTGATTCTCGTCTCCGCCGCTGCTCCTCAGGTCCCGCAGGCTCTAATTGCGCAGCTGGCGACAGGGGGACGCATGGTGCTTCCGGTGGGCAGCCGCGACCTGCAGGAATTGGTGCTGGTTCGGAAAGACGAAGGCGGAGTTCGTCAGATAAGACTAGATGGATGCGCGTTCGTGCCCTTGATTGGGGAGGAGGGGTTTCGGGAGTGAGGCGTCTTGAGATGTCATTTCGAGCCGCTGCTGTTGCGGCGAAAAGTCCCTACAGACTCCTGCAAGGCCAGCTTGAGCGAAGACTGGTCGATGCCGGCAGTCTCGCAAGTCCATAGGATTTCTCGCTGCGTTCGAAATGACAACTGAAATCAAGAACTACTTCGCTAACGCCGCCGCCTTGCGGAACCAAAGCCGTTCCCGCCGCTTCAGATATCCAGGCAGCGTCTTCTTGCGAGTAAGCACTCGCTGAGCCCACTCGCGGCCCTCCGCGAGCTTGCCTTGCGACTTCAAAAACTCAGCATAGTTGACGAGCGTCTCCGAGAGCGTGGAGGTCTGAATCACGCGCTCAAACATCGCCCCTGCAGCTTCAGTCTGGCCGCTCTTCGCCAGCGCATCCGCGAGCAGGCCGGCAGCGCGGTCATAGTCATATCGCGAATCCTTGGCAAAGACATGTTGCAGATCGTGTATAGCCGCCGCATAGTCGCCCAGCTTCAGCTGGCAGAGAGCGCGCCGGTAGAAGGGATCGGGAGAATCCGTTCGTGTCGAGATCGCGCGGTCATAGCACTCGCGCGCCCGAGCGTACTTGCCATCTTCAAAATAAAGATCAGCAAGCTCCTCATAATTTCCCGCCGACGGATTGTCGAGAATCAACGCCTCCAATCGGCGAATGCGACTACGCCGCGGAAACACCTGAAAGCTGCGCCCGACCATCCCGATCTCCGGCAGCATTTCCACGCAGATGTATATGAAAGCTCCAATTCCGCTGCCAAAGATGATGATCCAAAGCCAATAGGTGTCAGGACGGCGGCGAATGAAATGCAGGATGGCAATAGCCTGAAGAATAACGCCGTAGCCAAAGAATCCGTGCAGTCCCATTGATCGTCAAGGATACGACATGGATGGAAGAGGCAATAATAGGATTTGGCGCCTGGACCAACGAGAATCGAGCGATCGGGTGAAGAAGACCCTGCAATCTTTGAGCCCCGAGCGCAACCGCAGCGCTCGACGGGGTCCCCGGAAACGCTCGGGTCCCTCCTGCGCTCAGGATGCTCGGACTTATTGGTATTTTGGGCAGAATTGGAGATGGCGGCTTCTTCGGGAAATCGGAATTCTTGAGTCGCTACAGAGGCTTCGTGTAACCACGAATTCAAGCATCCTGAGCGGAGGAGGGTTCCCGCGCGTTTTCTTCAGCGCGGGAGACCGGAGTCGAAGGATCTTTTGTTTTGCTTTTCGTCTGCCAATTCAGCTTCGCCACAATTCGTCCGTCTAACCGAAACTCCAAGCCGTACTTCTCCTCCCACGCAGCGATAAGATCGCGCCAGTGTGGATTGAGCCTCACGATCAAGGCTTCCTTTTTCGCGCGGCTCCAACCTTTCAATTGCCGCTCTCGCTCGAACGCCGCCTCCGAGTCGCCATATTCCTCGTAATACACCAGCCGCCATGTTCGGTATTTCGCGCTGAAACTGTTCGAGTGTTTTTGTGTGCGGTGTTCGATTACTCGGCCGATCAAGAAGTTTGTGAAGCCGATGTAAAGAGTATGTCGGGATGTGCTTTGCAGCATGTAGACGAAGTAGCGGCGGTCGAACATGGGTGGGGATTGTAGTGCATTGGCGGATTGGGGCAAACCAAAACAAAAGATCCTTCGACTCCGGCGTCCCCCGCGCCCGCCCCATCGAGCGCAACCGCCGCGCTCGACGGGGTCCCCGGAAACGCGCGGGTCCCTCCTGCGCTCAGGATGCTCGGACTTATTGGTATTTTGGGCAGAATTGGAGATGGCGGCTTGTTCGCGAAATCGAGATTCTCAATTCTCTACATGGACTTCGTCTTAACTATGAACTCAAGCATCCTGAGCGGAGGAGGGTTCCCGCGCGCTTTCTCCAGCGCGGGAGACCGGCGTCGAAGGATCTTTTGTTTTGCTTTTCGTGTGCCAATTCAGCTTCGCCACTCGTCCGTCTAAACGAAATTTCCCGATCACCCGATGGTCCGATCACCCGATCTTTCTCTCAGTTCCCAATGCTAGAATCTTCACAGTGTCTCTTCCGATCCGCCTGATTGCAGTCGACATCGACGGCACCCTTATCGATTCCACTCTGGACATTCCCGCAGGTAATCTTCAAGCTCTTCGCCGCGCGCATGATGCTGGCGTTGAGATCGTCCTGGTCACCGGACGCCGTCATCGCTTCGCCCTGCCGGTGGCCGAGCAGCTAGGATTCGAGTTTTGCCTTATCAGCTCCAATGGCGCTATCACGCGCTCAACCGGCGGCGAGCTATTTCACGCCGATATGCTTCCCCGTAACATTGCCCATCGGCTTTGCGAGCACATGGTAGAGTTTTCCGGCTGTACCGTGCTGACTTTCGACAAAGACGCACGCGGTGCCATTGTGGTAGAACGTACCGACGAACTCGGGACCAACATTCAGCGCTGGATTGACAAGAATCGCATGTACATCGAAGAAATAGCTCCTATTACCAAGGCGTTGGTCTGCGATCCGGTTCAAGCGATGTTCTGTGGGACCGTGGAGCGGATGAAACCGGCCGAGGCACGGCTCAACGACGGGACATTTGCCGGCCAGATCAACGTTCTAAAGACCCAATATGACCACCGTGATCTGTGCATTCTCGATGTTCTGCGCGATGCATGTTCCAAGGGCTCGGCCCTGGCGCGATGGGCGGCCCATCTTGGCATTCCACGCAGTCATGTAATGGCAATCGGCGACAATTACAATGACATCGAAATGCTGGAGTACGCCGGCTTCCCGTTCGTGATGGCGAACGCCTCCGAAGACTTAAAACGAAGCGGATGGCCAGTAACACTGGATAACGAAGCCTGCGGCGTGGCCGCGGCCATTGATGAAGTACTGGCAAATTAATGAGATTTGTTCCCAAATGGATGATGCTCGCGCTTGTGGCTCTCGCCACCACAGCGCTGCATGCTCGCGAGAACGCCGTCCTCCGCACCGGATTCACGATCTCCCACGACCATCACCAGCAGATTGGAACGAGGACTCGACTTTTTTTGAAAGCAGACAGCGAGGAGTACGTGGACATCGAGAGCGAAAAAATCGTCAGCTTTGAACCTGACGAGAGTCCCATTCCGGCGCCGCTTCCAGTCAGACAATTTACCGGCCCCTCGTCTTTGGACCTCGATCAGATCGTAGAAAAGGCCGCCCGGGAAAATCAACTCGACTCTGACTTTATTCATGCGCTGATTCTTGCCGAGAGCGAAGGTAAAACGACCGCGGTTTCTGCGAAAGGCGCGCAAGGTCTCATGCAGCTCATGCCGGACACCGCCGCCAAGCTGGGGGTTAAGAACAGCTTCGACGCGAATGAGAATGTCGCCGCCGGCGCCAAGTACATTCGTGAATTGCTCGCGCGCTATAACAATGATCCCCTGCGCGCCCTGGCCGCCTACAACGCCGGCGCCGGACGAGTTCAGCAGTACAACGGTGTTCCTCCTTACCGCGAGACTCGCGCTTATGTAGCGAAGATCATTCGCGAATTCAACCGGCGCAAACTGGAGCAGGAGCGTCTCGCCAAGGCTTCCAAGAAGCCAACCAGGGTAGCGGCAGCCAAGCAGCCCACCGCTTCGGGAAAATAACGAATCCACGTGGACCGCAAACGACTTATCGTCACCTCAGTTGTGGTGTTGATACTGGCGACGCTCGTAATCTTGCAGGTCCATGCCTGGCGCAAGTTCGATTGGGACATACTCGGAGAGTCCCTGGAACAACTGAACTGGTGGAAGATCCTCGGCGCCGTCGCGCTGGTGCACGTCGCCGACGGACTCAGGGCGGTGCGCTGGGCCATTTTTCTCAAGCCCGTGAAGAACGTACCGTTCTGGAGCCTGCTGCCGGCGCAATACATAGGCTTTGCCGGATTGGCGCTCCTCGGGCGTGCCGGTGAAGTGATCAGGCCGCTGGTGATCGCGCGACGCACGGGTCTGACCTTCTCCTCGCAATTCGCCGTGTGGACGGTCGAGCGCATCTTCGACATCTCGGCGGTCACCATCATCGTCGCCGCTGATCTTCTGCTCTCAGGCACACTACAGACATTCACCGAAAACCAATACAACATCATGCGAGCGCTGGGCGCAGTGCTGATCTTTATTGTTTGCTCGCTGCTCTTTTTTGCCTTCAGCGCTTGGCGCAATGGAGAGCAGATTGCGTCCTGGGTCGAGCGCAAGCTGCGTCACAAGCCCCACTTGGCTCATCGCTTTGCCGCAAAAATTAGAATCTTCAGCGCAGGCCTGCATACCATCCACGATGTGAGTTCCTTCATTGGTATCGCAGCACTTTCGCTAGTCATCTGGATGCTGATCGCAGGCGCCTATTACGCGGTGCTCCAGTCCTACGCGGATGCAACCGTGTACACCATGACGTTCGTCTACGGAATTATTCTCATGGCGTTCAGCGTGGCAGGAGGCGTTCTGCAGCTCCCGGTGGTAGGCGGCGGATCGCAGCTGTCGACGATCAAGGCGCTCTATTCCGTTTTTAATACTCCCCAGGAGCTAGCCACGAGCTGCGGCATCATGCTGTGGCTGGTGACGTTTGTCTCCGTAACTCCGCTCGGACTGATCCTGGCCCGCGTTGAGCATGTCTCTCTACGAAGATTGGGAGCCGAGTCGCACGCTGAAGAAGAGCAAGTCGAAGAAGCGGCAGAGCGGCCTGGTGTGGTGGATTCGGTGTGAGGAGTGTGTCTGCATTCCTGCCTCCGCTCAGGATGCTTGAGTTCATAGTTACAGGAAACCTCCGTGTCGAATTGAGAATTTCGATTTTGCGAAGAAGTCGCGATCTCCAATTCTGCCCAGAATACCAATAAATCCGAGCATCCTGAGCGCAGGAGGGACCCGCGCGTTTCCGGGGACCCGTCGAGCGCTGCGGTTGCGCTCGATGGGGCGGGCGCGGGGGACGCCGGAGTCGAAGGATCTTTGTTTTGGTTTGCTCCAACGCGCCCATGCACTACAATCCCCACCCATGTTCGAGCGCCGCTATTGTTTTGGTTTTGACTCTGGCAGCCGATGCGCTAAGCCCGCAAGCTTCCACCCAGCGCCTGCACCGCCGAAATCACGCGCTGGCTCCAGCCGGCTACTTCGTCGTCGCGCAGAGTCCGCTCACTTGACTGAAATATGAGGCGCAGCAATAACGAGTACTTTCCCTCCGGCACGCCGGAGCCGCGAAAGAGTTCGCGTGGCTCAATGGATTCCAGTTCGGGAATCTGGAGAGCTTCGATCGCGCTGCGCAAGTCCTCGTAAGTAACCCTATTATCGAGCAACAGCGAGAAATCGCGCTCCACCGATGGGTAGCGGGACAGCCGCTGATAGCGCGGCTCGCGCAGGGGAACTGCGAACAGGCCATCGAGCTCTAGTTGGGCGATCCAGACCTCTTGCTTGAACTTGCGCTCTGCCGCTACGTCTGGATGAAGCTGTCCGATTTCGCCAATAATTTCGCCGTTCAGCAGGACCTTAGCCGAACGTCCGGGATGAAAGTACCCCGACGCGGGCGCCACGAACTGCAGAGACTTGTTCTCAAATGCATCCAGAATCGCCTCTGTGTCGCCTTTCAAGTCGAAAAAATCCGCAGCACGCGGTTGCAGCTCAACGCCCTTCTCCCCGGCCGATCCCGTAGCGGCGAAACAGGCTATCTTCTTCTGCTCCACCCGTTCATTGGACATCGCGAAGACATTTCCCATTTCGAATAACCGGACGTCGTTCGCTTCGCGGTTAAAGTTCCACGCCAGCTGGTTGAGCATTCCGGGCAGCAGCGAATTGCGCAGCAGGGGCGCTTCCTCGCTCAAAGGGTTCTCCACGGCGACAGCCTGAGCAGACGAAAACCGCTGAGCATCGTCGCTCGAAATGAATGTAGGCGAGACAGTCTCGTCATATCCCAGCGCGAGCAGGCGGCTGCGAGTCTTCGTTTCCGGCAATGCGTGAGGCAGTTCGACCACTCCGCCAGAGAACGATGGCAAGGTATTCGCGAAATTGTTAAAGCCGTAAACGCGCGCGACTTCCTCGATCAAGTCGATCTCGCGTTCCACGTCCATGCGCCACGTTGGGATGTCGACTGTATATACTTCGGGCGGCTGAAGGAGTGTTAGCCGAGCGCCTTCCTCAGGCGCTCCGTTCGAGCCGGCGCGCACTTCTGTGAGTCCGAATCCCAACCGGACGAGGATGCGTGAGACCTCCGCCTCCGGAATATCCTGCCCGAGGATTCGCCGCAACTCGCCGCGCTCGAGTTGAATGGGCGCATGAATTACTTTGCGCGCGATCTCATCGTTATAGCCTGCGAGCTTTCCTCCGGCTGCATCCAGCACGAGTTCGCTGACACGATCGCAAGCAAGCGTGGTTGCGCCCCAATCGGCGCCGCGCTCGAAGCGATGAGAAGCATCGGTGTGCATGCTGTGTCGACGTGCCGTGCGGCGAACAGTTGCCGGATCAAACCATGCTGACTCAATGAGCACGTTGCGCGTGTTCGCGGTGATCATCGTGTCCCATCCACCCATGATCCCAGCCAGCGCGACCGGTTTCACAGCATCCGCGATGACCAGGTCGCCGGCATGCAGCTGACGTTCAACACCGTCGAGCGTCTTTAACTTCTCACCATGCACAGCCTGGCGCACGACGATCTTGCCCCCTTCGAGCAGATCAAGATCGAAGGCGTGCGTCGGATGTCCCATCTCCATCAGGACGTAATTGGTTACGTCGGCGATGTTGTTGATGCCCTGATGGCCCTCAATCAGCAGGCGCTCCGCGATGTATTGTGGCGACTTCTCGATGCGAACGTCGCGTATGGCACGCGCCGTGTAACGAGCGCAGAGCGCTGGCTCCAGAATCTCGACGGGAAAAGACTCCGGTTGAATCAGCTTCGGAAGCTTCAGCGTAATCGGCTGTAGCTCGACGTTGTAGATCGCCGAGCACTCGCGCGCGACGCCGTAATGGTTCATGGCATCCACGCGATTGGTCGTGATCTCCATCTCGAAGAGCACGGCGTCTCCCCCGCCGATGAAGCCCTCAACGGCAATGCCGGCGTGCGTGAGGTCTTCGGCCAGACGAATGTTATCGATGTCGAGCGCGACGAACTCGCGAAGCCAATGGGGAGAAATGCGCATGTGAGCTAGTGATTCGGTGTATATGTAACCCTGTCATCCTGAGGCCCTCTTTTGGCCGAAGGATCTCCCGGAATGATCCAGACTAAATTGCACCTTCCTGGCTCTTTCACGAGAATCTGGGGCCGAAGAGCCGGGACAGTGCAATTTCGCCTGAAACATTCCGGGAGATCCTTCGGCCAAAATAAGGCCTCAGGATGACAGTTTAGAAAACTGTCTTTACCCAAACTGCCTTAAAAACCTGACATCTCCCTGATAAAACAGCTGAATGTCGTCGACTCCATACTTCAAAATCGCGATTCGCTCCACTCCCATGCCAAACGCAAATCCGCTGTATTTCTTTGGATCGTAATCGACGAAACCATACACATTCGGATCCACCATTCCCGAACCGAGAATCTCGATCCAACCGGTGGACTTGCACATACCACAGCGTTCTCCGTTCAGACGTCCGCTGCCTCCGCACTTGAAGCAGGAGATCTGCATGTCGGCGCTCGGTTCCGTAAATGGGAAGAACGAAGGATAGAATCGCGTCTTCACGCTGGATCCGAACATTGCCTTCGCCGCTTGGTCGAGCGTGCCTTTCAAATCGCAGAAAGTGATATTCGTATCGACGGCAAGTCCTTCGACCTGGTGGAAGATCGGCGAGTGCGTCGCGTCAGCCGTATCAGCGCGATGTACCTTTCCGGGAACGACAATACGAAGCGGCGGCGGCTGCTTCTCCATGGCGCGAATCTGTACCGGTGAAGTATGCGTGCGCAGCAGCAGGCGCTCGCGCAGCGGCTTGCCTTGCTGCCCTTTGATTACCAGCGTGTCCTGCGTGTCGCGCGCGGGATGGTTGGGAGGGAAGTTGAGCGACTCGAAGTTGTAGTAATCGGTCTCGACCTCGGGCCCTTCGGCGACCGAGTATCCCATCCGCTTGAAGACTTCGACGATCTCATTCATCGTCCGTATGAGCGGATGCTCAATGCCAAGCTTGCGCCGGTTTCCGGGCAATGTGATATCGACGCGTTCCTGTTGCAGACGCGAAGCTGAAACCGCGGAACTGACGCGAGTGAGAGCTGCATCGATCTGTTCTTCGACGATCTTTTTGACTTCGTTAACGCGCTGGCCGACTTCGCGCTTGGCCGGAGCAGGAGCCGCTTTCAGCCACTGATCGTTGAGTAGCGTGAGCACGCCGTTTTTGCGCGCCATCCAACGATCGCGGAGGATCTTCCACTCAGCTTCGCTGGCGATCGCCGCGCTCTCACCCTCCAGGGCAGACTTCAAGTCTCGGGCCGCTGCGTCGAGAGCGGATGGGGAGAAGTCTTCGAGCTTAGGGACGGTGTACATGGCGCTTCTTTTCGATTGTCATTCCGAGCGGAGCATGACGTAGCGAAGCGAAGTCGTGCGAAGAGAGGAATCCCTACCATGCCCATACTCTTACGTGACTATAGGGATTCCTCGCGGGCAAACTACGCCCGCTTCGGAATGACAACGTTAGGCCGACTTAGCCAAAGCCGTCTTGGCCTGCGCTGCCAGCGTCGCAAACGCAGCCGCGTCGTTAGCCGCGAGCTCGGCCAGCACCTTGCGGTCCAGTTCCACTCCGGACTTCTTGAGTCCATCGATGAACTGGCTGTAGCTGATGCCGTTCAGCTTGGCGGCGGCGTTAATGCGCACGATCCAGATGGAGCGGTACTGGCGCTTCTTCTGCTTGCGTCCGGAGTAGGCGAACTTCAGTCCGCGCTCCACACTCTCTTTGGCGCTGCGATAGAGTTTTGATTTAGTTAGGAAATATCCACTGGCGCGCTCAAGAATCTTTTTCCGCTTGGCGCGCCGCTTGGTTCCGCGTTTTACGCGAGGCATCGGCGAGTCTCCTTTTTTTGACTGCGGTTATGCGGCTGGAGGTAAGGATGATTACCTCTTCACACGCGATTGCTCCGGACGAGCTCTTGTGCTCATCTCAGATCCTGCGCGTTGCGGGATCAACGGAGCGCGAGGATGGCTTTCAGCACTCGGCTCTCGGCGTTCGGCCATGAACCATTCTGGGAGTCCCACGCGAACAGCTCATTCAGTCTATCCAGATGCTGATCTCGACCAGAATGCTTCGTGGCTGAACGCCGAATGCCGACAGCCGATCGCCGTCCTTCAGTACGGAATCATGCGCTTCACTTTGCGCTCGTCGGCCTTGTCGACCAACGTATCCAGGTCCAGGCGCCGCTTGGTCTTCTTCTTCTTCGAAGTAAGAATATGGCGCATGAACGCATGCCCACGCTTCACCCGACCGCTGGCGGTCTTCTTGAAGCGCTTAGCAGCGCCACTATGGGTCTTCAGTTTCGGCATTCGTTCCTCTGCAAACAATTCAAATCCCCAGCGAGGTCTGCTCGCTGAGGACCGTTCTTAAGTATATGCGATTACGGGCCAACATGACCAATCGGGAAGAATCGGGTGATCGGGCCATCGGGTGATCGGGTGAAGTAAGAGCCGAACCTCAGATCTTGGACGTTGCCGGCCCTGAGCTGGGCTTCCATAGCGTTTTATCGTATCGGAGTTGTCTCAATCACATCGCTTTGGGTGAGCTCTGCGTCGCGTGCACCGTCGTCAAGTTTGGGTTCGCGTTTGAACTTCATGTCGCCAAAGCTGAGCAGATCATGTGTTTGGTGGATGGTCACATGCTGAATCCCCTGTTCCACAATGGGGCCTTCAGGCCACTGCCTGGGACGCGCGGGCACGAACTTATACCAGATCGCGATTCCTCTTCGGTCTGCAATCCACTGTCCACGCCACAGAGCCAGGCCATCACCGTGGCTGATCGTCGTGTACTCTCCCGGGATTCGATTCACAACGCAAACGAGCATCGCGAAAGTGTGGTCTGCATCGAAATACAGGATCGTGGCTTGGCTGTTTTGCAAGCGAGGATTGATAGTTGCAGGAGCTTTCTCCCATCTCAGGTCTGTTTGCAGCCATGCTCCTGTAAGAGGAGCGGCGTCGACGCGGGGCTCTTGCTTCCCGGCAGCGAACGCGAGAAGGCACATAAAAAGTACGAATAATCGCTCCGGAGATTTCATCGGGAAGATTCTAAGGTCCTAAACTACTGGACAACAGCTTCGACATGGTGATTCACGGAGGTTCTTACTTCACCCGATCACCCGATGGCCCGATCACCCGATTCTTCTCAGGCCTGTTGCGTCGCCGGTGGATTGCCTTGCTGCGGCCTTGGTGGAGGCTGCTGCTTCTTGCCTTCGACTTTCTTCGGAGGCGCAAGGATGGCGTGCAGCGTGTTTCCCTCCATTCGCGGACGGAACTCGACTACCGCGCGTTCGCCAACTTCTTTCAACAGGCGCTCTAGAATCTGGCGTCCCAAATTGGTGTGGGTCATTTCGCGGCCGCGGAAGAAGATAGTGGCCTTTACTTTGTCGCCCTGTTCGAGGAAGCGCAGTACGTGATTCTTTTTGAACTCGTAATCGTGCTCGTCCACATTGATGCGGAACTTCACTTCCTTGATGG
>QIBA01000041.1 GCA_003225175.1 Acidobacteriota bacterium | reverse complement strand
ACCAGCTTACGAATTCGCTCGAGCTGAACGGGGGCAACAATGGCTCCAATGTCGATGGCCTTATCGAGAGGTGAGCCGACGCGCAAGGTCTCCATACGCGCGCGGATTTTCGTGACTAGAGATTCAGCGATGCTCTCCTGCATCAACAGGCGCGATCCCGCGCAGCAGACCTGTCCCTGATTGAACCAGATGCCATCAACGAGCCCTTCCACCGCGCTATCAAGATCGGCATCGTCGAAGATGATGAACGGCGACTTCCCGCCCAGTTCGAGCGACAGCTTCTTATGACTCTGGGCTGTGGCTTTGCGAATCGCGCGTCCAACCTCGGTCGAGCCGGTGAAAGCGATCTTGTCCACATCGGGATGCTTGACCAGCGCCTCGCCCGTGCGTCCATCGCCGGTCACAATATTGACCACACCCTTTGGCAGTCCAATCTCCTGACAGATTTCTGCGAATGCGAGCGCAGTAATCGGCGTAAACTCCGCCGGCTTCAGAACCACGGTGTTTCCGGTCGCCAGCGCGGGCGCGATCTTCCAGGCAAGCATTAACAGCGGGAAATTCCACGGAATCACCTGCCCCACAACTCCGCAGGCTGCGTATCCTGGAAACTCCTGATGCAGGAGCTGCGCCCATCCGGCATGATGATAGAAGTGGCGCGCTACAAGAGGTATATCGATATCGCGGCTCTCTCGAATCGGTTTGCCATTGTCGAGCGTCTCCAATACGGCAAGCTGGCGCGAGTGCTTCTGCACCTGTCGCGCCAGGGCATACAAGTACCGTGCCCGCTCATGAGGCGTGAGCGAGTTCCATCCTGGGAACGCAGCGCGAGCCGCTTTGACCGACGCGTCAACATCGGCCGCGCCTCCTTGAGCAACACTGGCGAGCTTGTCTCCGCTCGCTGGATCGGTAGTGTCGAAGTACTCGCCTTGCATCGGTTGCTGCCAGCCGCCATTTATGAAGTGTCCGAACTTGCGTTTATGACGATCGAGCCATGCAAGCGACTCTTTCGGGTCCTCAAGTGCCGGACCGTATTCCATCGATTCGAACTTTTCGGCAATTTTGCTCATAGAATTTGACTGCGTGGTTCCGGCCGCCGTCTCACCCCAGCAGCCGCAACACCGGCGTCCGCCGGAGACCCCGCCGGCCGTTTCGGCTGGCGATTTCCATGTTGTTGGATAAGACGAATAGCTGGCTCTCGCGCAGTCGTTTGCTTACAAGATGCTCGCATTTAAACGCGCTCCTGGTTCTGCACACAGCGTACCGGCCGAGGGCGGCCGGAACCACGTAAGCAAAGACTACTCAATTCATTCATGCGATCGGATGTCTGTAATCCGCCGAGTAACGACCCGTGGCGTAATACTCGAGCTGCCGTTCAATGTCCGCCAGCATTCCACTGGCACCAAAGCGGAAGAGATTCGCGTTGAGCCAGCGGCCGCCGAGTTCATCTTTGATCAACGCGAGCCATTCGAGCGATTGCTTGGCCGTACGAATCCCACCCGCAGGTTTGAATCCAACGATCATGCCCGTGCGCGTGGCGTATTCGCGAATAGCGCGTACCATGACGAGCCCTACGGGTAAAGTTGCGTTTACCGTTTCCTTTCCCGTGGAGGTCTTGATGAAATCCGCGCCAGCCATCATCGCGACCATGCTGGCGCGGGCAACATTGCGCAATGTGGCGAGATCGCCGGTGCCGAGAATCGCTTTCATGTGCGCTTTGCCGCAGGCTTCTTTGAAAGTTGCGACCTCGTCGTACAAGGCTTGCCAACTCCCGCTGAAGACATGTGCGCGGGTGATGACGATGTCGATCTCCTGTGCTCCGGCATCCACCGAGCGACGGATCTCGCCGACACGTTCGGCCAACGGGGAAAGTCCGGCGGGAAACCCGGTTGAGACAGCGGCCACCTTGACCCCGCTGCCTTCAAGAGCACGAACCGCCGTCTCCACAAAGCTATGGTAGACACAGACAGCGGCAATCTTGAGCTGGAAGTCGTCCAATCCCAACTGCTTCATGATCGACTGCTGTACTGGCTGCTTTGCCTTCGCGCATAAGCGAAGGACGCGCTGATGGGAGTCGTCGCCGGAAAGCGTCGTAAGATCCATGCAGGTAATGGCGCGCAGCAGCCATGCCACCTGCCACTCCTTCTTCACCGTGCGCCGCGTAACCAGGCTTTGCGCCCGGCGCTCCACCGCGCTGGTATTCACGCGAACGTCTTCTACCCAGTCCAGATTGAGTGGCACACCGCAGTTGGGCTGCAGCTCGCCTTTTTGGATCGGCGTGGTATGCGCCTCGGCAATACGGCGTTCGAGGTCGGTTTTCACCGCCATAATTGTTCTCCCCTAACAAGAAGCGTGACAATCATAATGAGGCTTTGCGGAGTTCGGTATTAGATTACGCAATGATACGCGCCTGATTTTCGTACTAGTCCATGAGGCATCCACGATTGGCCGATTCCCAAACCAGAGAACGGTGCTGACCTAACTCTGAAAGACGTTCCCTTCCCCTTTTCACGTAAATTCTCGTTTTAAAGGACTTACGGGTAGAACCAACATGTTTGCAACACAACATCTTCGATTGTGGGTATCGAGCAATCGAACATCTTGTGTTTAGGGGGAGAATCTTTCCAGGTTTTACGTAGATTTTTTGGGCTAGCTTCATCTCCATGGCGAGGTCGTAGAGCCCATTCCTTTACCATCGTGCAGTACCTTCTCAGTCTGGAACGCTGGCGTGCCATCCACACCTCCTTGCTATGACACAGAGCAAGCGAAGTCAACAGAGCAAACGAGGCTTTCGTTTCTATCGCGGAGAATAAGGTGACGGAAGAAGCGGCTTGCAGACGCGGAAGAAAAACCGTACTCGGCGCACCCCACAATTGCTTCGTTTGCAGCCGCGTTAGAGCGATGGATTTTCAATCCGTTGCTTTACGAAAACAAATCAATTTTAGTAATACCGCTGATCGACATTGATTGCGCGATGTTGATTACGTCGTTCTGGCCGCTCTCGGCCGGGCTTTTTGATTTTGATTTCGCGATTTGCGGTCGGAATTCCTGACATAGTCGCCAGAGCGAGTAATCACGGAACTGCACATGTAGAACCGGTCGAGCGCGGCCGGAACTACAAAATCACATAACCAAGTCGTAAATGCTCTTTTTCTCCTCGGGGACGAGTCCAATGGCATTCGTGACTGCCTTTCTGCACCGTTGTTGTAAACTTTCCGGTTTCAAAGTGTTCACCTACCATGGGCTTCCCGCCGGAACGTCCGGCAAAGTCTCAGCAAAAGCGAATTCCTTTGAGGAGCGATACGATGCGTAAACTCCTGAGCCTGGCGCTCGGAATGATTTGTAGCACCGCTGCGATGTCGGCACAGACAGCCGACGAGCTCGTCGGAAGGAACCTTGAGGCCAAGGGCGGAGTGGACAAGATCAAGGCAATTAAGACGCTCAAGTATTCGGGCAGGTTCCAGCAAGGAAGCTTCACCGCACAAGTATCGGAAGAAGCAAAGGCTCCTAACAACATCCGCGAGATGTTTACGGTTCAGGGCATGACCCAGGTCCAGGCTTACGACGGTAAGACCGGCTGGCAAATATCTCCTTTCCAGGGCCGGCGCGATCCCGAGATGCTCGGTGAAGATGATCTGCGCGACATCGTTGAAGATGCCGACTTCTATGGTCCGCTGGTGGACTACAAAGACAAAGGCAACACCATCGAGTATCTCGGGCGTGACTCGGTCGACGGCGATGACGTGTACCGCTTGAAGGTCACGCTCAAGAACGGCGACATCGTTTACTACTACCTCGATCCGGACACTTATATTGAGATCCGCACTGAGCGTCAGCAGTTCATCCGTGGCGCTGTGAAGGAAAGCCAGACTGATCTTGGCTCGTACAAGCAGGTAAACGGCGTGTTCTTTCCGTTCTCGATCGTCAGCGGTCCGAAGGGCCGCCCCGAGCAGAAGGGGACGGTAACCATCGAGAAGATGGAAGCGAACATCGATATTCCGGATTCGGGATTCAAGATGCCGGCTGCTCCGGCAACGCCCGCTGCCAAGCCCGCGGGCAAGCCGGGCGTGGAATAGAGGATTCTACTTGCACGCAAGCCCTAATGAAGCTGGCATCCTGAGGCTTTTGGTGTCAGTGCCGGCGGCGGTACTGACATGAACAACACAAGCTGCAGCACCGAAAGGACTTCTTCGAAATGACTTCGAGCACCAAAGTGGGAATGTACCTGCGCCTCCTAACTGCTGTGTCGGTTTCCCAAATTCTCTTCGCCAGCTCATCCCTCGCGCAGCAACCTGAGCCAAAATCCGTGCGCTTTGATGCTGGAACCATTTCGGGACTTCCCGCTCGCAACATCGGCTCTGCAACCATGAGCGGGCGCGTTGCGGCTGTAACCGCTTTTGCCGATAAGGGCCGCCTGACCGTCTTCGCCGGAGCAGCAAGCGGCGGTGTTTGGAAGTCGGTGAATGGAGGCAGCAGCTTCCGTTCCGTTTTCGATCAGCCATCTGTGCAGTCGATCGGGGCGCTGGCCGTTGATCCCACGAATACGAAGATCGTGTGGGCAGGCAGCGGCGAGAGTTGGATGCGCAACAGCGTCTCGATCGGCGACGGCATTTACAAATCCGTTGACGGCGGCGAGAACTGGACGAACGTTGGCTTGAAAGACTCAGAGCACATCGTGAAGGTGATCGTGCATCCGAAAGAAGGCAACACAGTATTTGTCTGCGCGACCGGATCTGCCTTTGCCGACAACGATGCCGGTGGTGTTTACAAGACGACCGATGGCGGCAAGAGCTGGCGCAAGGTGCTCGCCGGCGCAAACCGTTCTACGGGTTGCGGACAGATGTCGATGAGCCCGCAAGAACCGAATACTTTCTATGCGAGCACGTGGGATTTCCGCCGCCAGCCATGGACCTTCCGCTCCGGAGGTCCGGGCAGCGGAATCTTCAAATCTACCGACGGCGGAGAGCACTGGAACGAGATCACCGAGAGCAGCGCCAAAGGGCTGCCGCCGAAGCCGTACGGCCGGATCGCGATCGCAGTAGCTCCGTCGAAGCCACAGACCGTGTACGCGATGATCGAGTCGAAGGCCAGCGCGCTCTATCGTACTGACGATGGCGGACAGAACTGGAAGAAACTCGACGCCAGCCAGTACATGGTCTGGCGTCCATTCTATTTTTCCAATCTGATCGTCGATCCCAAGAACGAGAATAAGGTGTTCAAAGTCGATCTCGTTCTGTTGCTGAGCGTGAATGGAGGTGAGAGCTTCAGCGCAGTTTCAAATCAGGCCCACGGCGACTTTCACGATGTGTGGATCAATCCCGACGATCCCAACACGATCTTCGCAACCGACGACGGCGGGCTCTGGCGCAGCTTCGATGGGGGAACGCGCTGGGAGCACCAGATGAACCTTCCGGTCTCCCAGTTCTATCACGTGAGCGTGGATAACCAGATTCCCTACCACGTGTACGGCGGGCTGCAGGATAACAGCTCATGGGTAGGTGACTCTTCGTATCCAAGCGGCGTCACCAACTCGCGTTGGGAAAACATGTATGGCGGCGACGGTTTTTGGATGTGGGAGGACCCCTCCGATCACAATTACATTTACGCGGAAGCCCAGGGCGGCGAGATCGGGCGCGTAAATCGCTGGACGCATGAATCGCGCGCAATTAAGCCTTATCCGCAATACGGCGAGAAGAAGCTCCGCTTCAACTGGAACACTCCAATCCAGATCAGTCCTAACGATAAGAACACGCTGTACCTGGGCGCCCAGTTCCTCTACCGGTCGCGCGATCATGGTCAATCTTTCGAGCGAATTTCTCCTGACCTGAGCACGAACGATCCCGAAAAGCAGAAGCAGGAAGAATCTGGCGGCATCACCGTCGATAACTCCGCGGCGGAGATGAACACGACCGTCTACAGCATCTCCGAGTCTCCCAAGAATGGACAACTTATCTGGGTGGGAACTGACGACGGCAATATCCAGATCACGCGCGACGGCGGCAAGAACTGGACAAACGTCGCAGACAATTCGCCCGAAATCGGAAAGGGTTCATGGATTACCTGGGTGGAAGCCAGCCGCTACGACGAAGGCACCGCGTACGTCGCGGTCGATCGCCACATGTATGGCGATATGACTGCTCACGTTTTCAAGACTACTGATTACGGAAAGACCTGGAAGTCGATTATGGCGGCCGACAGCGGCGTTCGCGGCTGGGCGCACGTCATAAAAGAAGATCTAGTCAGCCCGAATCTTCTCTTCCTGGGAACTGAGTTTGGACTGTATATCAGCAACGACGGCCGTGAGCGTTGGGCGCAGTACAAGGGCAGCGCCTTCCCAGCGGTGGCTGTTGACGACTTGGTGGTTCAGCCACGCACCAATGATCTGGTGCTTGCGACTCATGGTCGGGGTATTTGGATCATCGATGACATCTCGCCTTTCCGCTCTCTTAATCCCGGAATCATGCAGGAGGAAGCTGGCTTCCTCCCGATCCCCAAAGGGACACAGTGGTTGGAGGCTTTTGCCGGATGGCCAGAAGGCGCAAATTCCTTCAACGGTCCGAGCCGTCCAGATGTGGCGACAATTCCTTATTATCAGCGCGCGCGTCACATCTTCGGCGATCTGAAAATCGAAATCTTCGATTCAAACGGCAAGCTGGTGGATACGGTTTCGAGCAGCAAACATCGCGGCGTGAATCGCGCAGAGTGGTCGATGCACCTGAAGCCGCCGAAGGTCCCGCCTGCAGCTAGCGCTTCATTTGGCGCGGCATTTGGCCCCCGCGTTCTGCCCGGGAGTTATACAGTGAAGATGACGAAGGGCGACAAGACTTACGAATCGAAAGTCGATGTTGTTCTCGATCCGCGGGTGAAATTTACCGACGAAGATCGCAAGCAGCAGTTCGATCTCGCCACCAAGCTTTCTGCGATGCTCAATCACATGAGCTGGGCGGTGGATTCCATCATCGCGGTGCACGATACCGCGAATCACGATGCGAGCGGACTCAAAGACAGGGATGCGCTGAAGCAAAAGCTGACTAAACTGGCGGCCGATTCCGACACTATTCGAAGCAAGATTGTCGCTACTAAAGAAGGTGGAGCGATCACCGGTGAGGAGCGTCTGCGCGAATTTCTCGCCGGTCTTTACAGCGACGTGAACGGCTATGAGGGCAGGCCGACCGATTCACAAGCGGAGCGTACTGAAGTCCTACGGCGTGAGCTCGAAGATGTAATCGGAGAATTTCAGAAGCTGGTCACTCCGCAGCTTGATTCGCTCAACAAGCAGTTGACAGCAAAGAAGCTGCAGCCGATTAGGTTGATTCCAGAACAGGAATGGCAGAAGGCGCAGGACGCAGTGGAGTCTGGAGCTGCGACTCCGAGTGTGCTGGGAATGCGGGAGATGGACTGAGATCACCAAAACTGTATGACTGATGAAAATCCCAAACCCGCCACCAAAATTCGTGTCATCGAGGACCATGAAGCTAGCGGCGAAACCGCTGCCGCTTACGACTTTTGGCGGGCTGGATCGGAACGTCACCGAGTTCCAGGCATCATCAAGTGTTTTGGAGCGCGGCCTGACTTCCTGCGACAAGTTGTGGGGTGTTCGAGTACCCTTCACTTCTCTGAGGGATACCTCTCTCGACACCATAAAGAGATGCTGGCTACTTACGTCTCATCGCTGAACCGTTGCCCATATTGAATCGACAGTCACGCTTACTTCCTGCGGGTCCAGGGAGCCTCCGATGTGACGGTAGCCGCGATTGCCGAAGGGAAGTTACAAGACGCAAGTCTCTCCCTGGCTGAACGCGCGTTGCTGGAGTATGCAAAGCTGATTACAGAATCAGCCAGCCGGTCCACATACGAAGACGTACAGCGGCTGCGAGAAGCAGGTTGGACAGAGAATCAGATTTCCGAAGCTGTTTACGTAATCGCAATATTTGCCTTCTTCAACCGTATCGCGGATGCCTTTGGTGTGCCCTCACAAAACTATCTGCAAACAGGCAAGCTGACTCCGTGAAAAGGAGACTCACCGGAGCGCCCGGGCCCCTCGCCCGGCGAATTGGGACGTAGGTTCGAAGTGCGAACCTTACCAATTCGCGAGCTTCGTCAGCCTCGCCGGGCAGAGAGGCGCTCGGGGCGCTCCGAGTCTTCAGTTTTGACCGATTTTGTTGCCATTTCGGTACGATTCTGGGATTTGCGCACCGGCCAGCTTCTCGGCTAGTTTATTTGCATGCGGTACTCTCGTGCCGCGGTGCTTTTGGCCTCGCACCGCATTTTCTTTGCCGTCCTGTTGCTGTTTCTCTCTTCGAGGTTTTTTTGCGCTCAGCTCGTGGGCAGCTCGGAGCCATCTGCTGCACGATACGTCCTTACCGGAACTGTTGTGAGTTCGGCGACGGGCGCCGGCATTCCGTACGCGTTAGTACAACTGGATCAGAGCGCCAAGCTTGCAGACCAGAATGGGAACTTTCGTTTCGAGAACCTGATCTCCACCACGGTAAACCTCCAGGCGCACAAGCCGGGCTTCTTTCAGGAAAATGAACTCGCCGAACCTCACGCTCCCGCTCCCAACGTGGTCACGCTCTCATCGCCTTCCACGAATCTCGTCGTGCGACTCGTGCCGGAAGCGGTAATCAGCGGACACGTTGAGAACCCTGAAGGCGAGCCGCTCGATGGACTGCCGGTTCGTTTGCGTTTTGGCCAAATTATGAATGGGCGGCGAGTGTGGCAGCAGCATGGGAATCGTGCCACGGACGAAGACGGCAACTTTCGAATCGCGGATCTCAGGCCAGGCACATACTTCGTGGAGGTGGGTCCTAACATGCGAGCCAGACCCCTCGCAGAGAAGGAGAAATCTGAGGTCATTCCCGCCCTCTACTATCCTGGAGTGCGCGAGCTAAGCGCGGCAACACCGCTCCGCATTCTTCCCGGCCAGCGCGTCAACTTGGAGTTCACCACGCGGAGAGTTCCGGCATATCGTGTCTCGGGGGCGGTTACTGGCATCACGGGAAACAGCGGCGGCCTCAGGCTTCTCGATCAGGATGGCGAAAGCACAAACGTCCCGATTCGACTTGATCCCAGAACGGGACGCTTTGATGCCTTCCCGATTCCGGCAGGCACTTATCACCTGCGTTTCAACGGGCGTGATTTCGAGGGAACTGAGCTCTACGCGGATGTCCCTCTGAATGTTAATGGAGATTTGCCCGAGCTCCGAATTCCGGTCGTACGCACCATGACGATTCCGGTGGAATACCAATCGGACTACAGCAAACCCGAAAGCACTCCGTCTCCATCAATCGGGATGGTTAGTGGAGGCGGTCGTTTCTCTAACAACCGCCGAATGCACTCTGCGCAGCTGAGGCTGGTCTCGCGCAAGCCCCCATATCAACAATTCTGGGCTGGAAGCCAGACTGCAGGAGGAGTAGAAGCCTTTCGTGGCCTCGAAGCCGGCACCTACGACGTGGAGGTTGAATCTTTGGGATACGGCTATGTGTCGTCCATTACTTGCGGCGGTAGGGACCTTCTTCGTGAACCTCTGATTTTGGCCGACGGCTCAGATCCCCAGCCCATTCAAGTTGTCACCCGCGATGACGGCGCGTCGCTGAGTGGGTCGGTCCAAATCGCGAATAGCGCGCAATTTGCGCAAGTCCTGATGATCGATGAGGACAGTGGCGTCCCTCCTCGGCAGGTGTTCGTGAACGGCTCCGGCACCTTTCAGGTTCAGGGCCTTGCGCCGGGACGGTACGACATCATGGCTTTCGACCGGCTCGACGGAATCGAATATCGCAATCGTGAAGCTCTAAGCGCTTATCTGTCTCACGCCGCACATGTAACACTCAGCGCCGACGAGCAGGCGAAGGTCACCGTTGATTTAATTCGCACAAGAGAATGAAAAACCGAGTCTTACTTTTAGCCGTGGTAGTTCTGGATATTTCGGCAGCCTTTACGCAGCAGAGCTCCCAGAGAGCCGTTCGAAAGTTCACCGCAAGCGGAAGAGTCGTGAATGCCCTGACTGGAGAAGCTTTGCGTAACCCGTCTGTCCAGCTCGTTCCCACGACGGACCGCGCCAAGCCGCTAGACGCCAACATTGGCCTGGATGGCTCGTTCGAATTTCATGGGCTTGAACCCGGCAAGTACTCACTGGTTGGGCAAGCGCGGAACTTTCCCCGGCAGGCGTTCGAAGAGCATGACAACTTCAATACCGCCATTGCAGTTGGCCCCGATAAGATCAGCACGGGAATTATTTTTCGTCTGCGGCCGGAGGGTTCTATTTCGGGACGCATACTTGACGAGCACAATGAACCTGTTCGCGAAGCCCAGGTGTTGCTATTCCAGAGAAGCACCGATAGTGGCAAACGACTGATCGAGCACCGGTCGCAGGTAAACAGTGATGACGAGGGCGAGTACCACTTCAACCATCTTCGGCCGGGAATGTACTATGCCGTCGTAGCTGCGCAGCCGTGGTATCGCCGTTATTTGCAGGTGAATATGCGGAGGCGAGACTCATCCGCGGCTGCAGCCGATCTGGATCCGGCGCTCGATGTTGCGTATCCGATCACGTATTATCCTGGCGCGACCGATGTTGACAACGCTGGCGCCCTGATCGTTCATCCCGGCGATCGGCTTTCGGCAGACTTTGAGCTTGCACCGGTACCCTCACTGCACGTAACAATGGTTAATATCGGGGGCGAAACGGGACGTGTGATGCCCAATTTGCGCGCCCGTGTATTTGGTGATTCCTCGGTCTTTGCGCAGGTTATGACGACCGGTCGACAGAATGAAATGGAAATGTCAGGCATTGCGCCGGGAAACTACTCGTTGACCGTGATGCACCGCGATGGAACAGAATCCAGAATGTCGTCCCAAGAGATCAGTTTGAGCGCTGACACGCAACTTGATGCCACCGCCGTCGCGACTGTGGAGCAAATCCACGGACGGATCAAATATGACGGCGCAACTCCCCCATCGAATGCTTTCCTTCAATTCCGTGATGCGAACGCTCAAGGAGAGATGGGAACGCGTCCGGACGAGCATGGCGAATTCAAACTGCAACCGCCGCATGCAGGACGTTACGTAGTCTCTCTCGGCAACTCTTCGGGATACGCGATTCGTACCCTGTCGGCAACTGGAGCACGAGTGAGCGGGCGCACACTCGAATTTACGGGTGCAGAGCCAGTAGAGCTGACCATCGAAGCTTCGGAAGGGGTGGGACAAATTGACGGAACTGTCATGAACAGTGACGAACCTGTCTCCGGCACGATGGTTGTACTCGCTCCGCAGGACATAGCGGACAATGCCTCACTCTTCCGGCGTGACCAGAGTGACAGCGACGGCACTTTCACGCTACACGACGTCGTACCGGGTCATTACACAGCTATTGCCATCCAGAACGGATGGGATATGGAATGGGCCTCGCCTGAAGCGCTGCGACCTTATCTTGCGAAAGGAACGTCTGTGGTCATAAACGGCAAAGAGAAGCTGGAGATCAAGGTCGCCGCTCAGTGACTTTCAAAACCAGTCACTTCTGTAGGCCACCCACCAGCTGATGAATGCTGCTGGTATGGTTGCGAGTAAGCCCCAGAGTAACGGCAGGGAGACGTCCGCAATCAGACTCAGCACCATGAACGTGGTCCAGAAGATTTTTTTTTGCACGCTAGTTTGTCTCCGCTTGTTGCCGGACTACAAGCACGCCGGCTCCGCGAATTCCATCGCGCTTTAGCGTCTGCAGGGCCTGGTTGGCCTGATCCACAGGAAAGAGGTTGACTTGGATGTGAATTGGGATTTCGGCTGCCGCGCGAAGAAAGTCCTGTCCATCCTGGCGTGTGTTGTTGGCTACGCTACGGATCTTGCGCTCCCAGTAGAGCAGGTTATACGGGAATGACGGAATGGAACTCATGTAGATGCCGCCTAACACAAGAGTTCCTCCACGCTTCAAATTCTTCAGCGCTGCGGGTACAAGTTCTCCGGCCGGCGCAAAGACAATTGCAGCGTTGAGTGCCACAGGAGGATCGTCGTGAGCGCCGCCAACCCATTCCGCACCTAATTCCAGAGCGAGTTTGCGATGCTTGTCTTCCCTGGTTGATACCACCACTCGCATGCCCCAATGAAGCGCAACCTGGATGCAGACGTGACCCGCCGCGCCAAAACCGTAGATGCCCAATGTATCCCCACGCTGGAGCTCAGTGAGCCGCAGCGCGCGAAATCCGATAATACCGGCGCAGAGCAGCGGGGCGGCTGACCAGGCGCTGAATCCATCAGGAATCGGATACACAAACTGTTCGGGCGCGACAACGTACTCGGCGTAGCCGCCGTTGACGCTCCATCCGGTGTAGAAGGCGTTCGGGCACAGGTTTTCTCTTGCGCGTGTGCAGAACTCACAGCGGCCGCAAGTACGATGCAGCCACGGAATACCCACGCGCGAGCCCACCGGAAATTTTCCAGCACTCGAACCGCCGCGCACAACTCGCCCAACGATCTGGTGTCCAGGGACTACCTTGGGTAGCTTGGGTGGAAGCTCACCTTCCACGACGTGCAGATCCGTGCGGCATATTCCGCAAGCACTTACCTCGACGAGAACTTCGTCATCCGCGGGCTCGGGAATTGCTACTTCGGACAGTACGAGGGGACTCGCGTCAATCGCTGCGGGTTGAGGCAGAACCATTGCTTTCATCGTGCCTGCCATTCGTTTACATTAAGACATCCTTACATTTCCTCGCGAGGACTGGATGATCGTCGCCACCTATTATCCTGAGATTACTGTCGACAATTCGCCGCTGCGCATGTTTCTCGCGGCACCTAAGATCGAAAATAAGAAGAAGTTTCCCGGAATCATTTTCTACTCCGACATTTTCCAACTCACCGGACCCATGCTACGCGCTTGCGTACGTCTAGCGGGATATGGGTTTGTCGTTGCAGCACCGGAGATTTATCACCGCATCGAGCGACCCGATACTGCGATTGCATTTGACGATGCCGGACGCGTGCGAGGCATGGAAAATGCCTCCAACACAGAGGTCGCCGAATTTGATCGCGACTGCCGTGCTGTACTCGATTTTCTGGCGCAACATCCCATGGTGTCGCCAGCCAAGTTAGGAACTGCCGGCTTTTGCATCGGCGGACATCTTTCCTTTCGGGCCGCGCTCCAGCCCGACGTGCGCGCAACCATCTGCTTCTACGGTACAGGGATCCATGATGGCAGGCTTGGCAAAGACGCTGACGCCGGATCGTTAGAGCGCGCCGCAGAAATTAAGGGCGAGTTGCTAATGATCTTTGGCGAATCTGATCCTCATGTTCCGAAAGAAGGACGCGAAAAAATCCGAACCGCACTGCAACAGGCTGGCGTGAAGTATCGCGAAAAAACCTATCCTGCCGAGCACGCATTCATGCGCGATGAGGGACCGCGTTACGATCCGGAGTGCGCGGATCTCGCATTCGCCGATATGATGCATCTCTTCCGTAGTACGTTAGGCGAGAGCTCCGGAACTACGGCCTAGACGCACAAATCGATTACCATGCTTCCAAGCTGACAGTCTGCAGCCCTTCTATTCTCATGCGCAAACGAATTCAGATCATCCTTCTCGTCTTCATCGTGCTTGCCGGCGTCCGGCTTCTTCTCATTTATCACGAGCGCCACGCTCCGGTGACCACGCCAAACACCACGCAATCGAATTCCATTCGCAGTGCTGATGATTATGTGGTTCCTACGCAGCTGCATTCTAGCGATCTGAAATCCGCGAAGGAAGACCTTACTGGAAAAACGGTCTGGGTAAAGGTCGGAAACTATCTCAACTACTTTCCCTGTTCGGGCGGACACGTCGACTTCAAGCACTCCGCCGGAATACTTCCGCCGCTGAAGAAGCTTCAGATCACCGACGTAATCGCGACTGCAGCTCCGGACGCAAAGAGCAAGGAAATCTCGCCGGGAGTGCGAATCCGCGCGCAGCAGGTGCTGGCGGTCTTCAAACCTGCGGGTGAGACGAAGATATATGCAGTCTCCATCGGAAGCAGTCGCGGTGGAAATTACACTCTCTTCATCAACGACACCTTTTTCTTTGATGACCCTCGCGAACTCTACAAGCATTGGCCGTCAGAGGTGTGGGCTGCCATCGATCGGCATGAGGCGCTAAAGGGCATGAGCATACGGCAGGTGAACTTCGCGTTGGGAGTAGGAGTGAATCAAAGCGGCACTGTTGGCGACATCTACAAGTTCGACAACAACGGTCATCCTGTCACGGTTACATTCGAGAATAACCGAGCTACCCAAGTGGTCCCAACATCTTGAAGACCTCGCGCACCAAAAACTGAATTAGGGTAATCTCATCCTCCGGAGGAGCCACCCTGATGATGATGGATTGGAACGAATATCAAAAAGAGCTGTTGACCACGATTGGGAAGCTTGCGCAGATCAGCCCGGAGACCGTCACGGGCTATCAGACTCTGCATGCCGCGGGAAAAAAGACAAATCTTCTCGGAGCTAAAGTCCGCGAATTGATCGCATTGGCAGTCGCAGTCACGACCCACTGCGATGGATGCATTACGGTGCACACCGGCAACGCCATTAAAGCCGGTGCGACGAAGGAAGAAATCGCCGAAGCGCTCGGCGTGGCAGTTGCGATGAACGCTGGAGCGGCGCTGGTTTATAGCGCGCGCGTGATGGACGCCTACGCTGCCAGGACGCAAGACGAGGCTGTAGCGGCGAGCTAATCTTCAGGCCAGAGGATCCGCCTTGAAGGCGGATCCCTCCGCGGCGATTTTCCGCTCTCGCCAGCCGTAATGAACCGACTTCAAGTTAAGCTTCAGGCGTTATCGTACGACGCATGTTCTCCTCGCTATTGGGGAGGGCAATTGAGAGAAGAACGTCACGACGCGTACAGGTCTTTCGCTTTTGCTCCCAAATCGAGCTGCAAGAACATCTTCGAGTGGCGTTCATATACTTGGTACACAGCGCGAAAAGCCCCAACGGCGGGTTATCCCTCTAATTTCTGGATGTTAGACTTTAAAGGACGGCATGGCGGAATACCTGGTCAATACCGCCGACGAGCGCGGACATGTCTCTGAGCACGTAGAGCACGGGGCCTCGGTCGCCGAGGTTCGCGACCGCTTTGTGCAACAGGGGCTGCTTGTCACTTCCATCAAGGCCCGCGGTCTTCTTCGAAAAGCCGGACCAGGGCGGCAGAAGAAGCTCAAACTCGAGCAATTTGTCATCTTCAACCAGCAATTTCTGACTCTCATTCACGCCGGTTTGCCGATTCTGCAGGGCCTCGATCTGCTCAGCAAACGTCAGAAGAACCGCTACCTACGATCCATTCTCGAGAATGTTCGACAGCGCGTCCGCACTGGAGAGCTGCTTTCAGAGGCATTTCGACACGCAGCTCCGAATGCGGTTTCAAGGGTCTACACGACAACACTTCTCGCTGGTGAAAAGAGCGGCAACCTGGAAGAAGTTCTGAGCCGATTCATCGCTTTTCAGCGCGTCGCATTGGCATTTCGCAAGAAGCTATTGGCGTCGCTGGTTTATCCGGCGCTTCTCGTCATCATGGTCATGGTGATGTTTACGTTTCTTCTGAGCTACGTGGTTCCGCAGTTCCAGGGTCTGTATTCCCAATTGGGAAGCGGAACGGCGAGTCTGCCTTCGATCACTCTATTTGTAATCGATATCGGCGAGATCGTGAAGCACTGGCTGTGGGCAATCATCCTGGGTTTGGTATCGGCGATTTATCTGCTCGTGCGATGGAGCAAAACTGACGCTGGATCGATGACAATCGACCGCTTTCGTCTTTCGCTGCCCCTTGCAGGCGGTATCTGGCTGAAATACCAGGTAGCAATTTTCTCGCGCACGCTGTCCACTTTGTTGAGCGGCGGACTTCCCCTGGTGCAAGCACTCGAGACCGCAGGTTCCTCGATCGAAAGCAAACTGTTGTCGAACGCAGTTCTCTCGTCCGTGCAGAAGGTGCGGGAAGGCCGCGCTCTCTCCAAGAGCCTGGAAGACACCGCGATGTTCCCGGAACTGGCGTACCAGATGATTGAAGTAGGCGAATCGACGGGAGCTCTACCAGCCATGCTTACCTCAATCGCCGAATTTCTAGAAGAAGACGTACAAACCGCATTGAGCGCGGCTTTGTCCTTAATTGAGCCCGTGATTCTCATCGTAATGGGACTCGTGGTTGCCACCGTATTGATCGCTCTTTATCTCCCGATCTTCTCGCTGGGAGCGCAGGTCGGAGCGGGATCTTAAAGTCATATGGCAGATACAGCATTATTTGTTGGCGGCGCGTCAGATGCGAATTCTGAAGCGCGCGCGCGCGATTTAGCCCGACGCTACCGTCGCGAGTTCGTCGATCTGAAGAACTACCACATTCAGCACGAACTCTTCCGTACCGTCCCCGTGGACCTGATGTTCCGCTACAACTTTGTTCCACTCGAGGAACACGGCGACGAGCTCACGATCGCGATCTCAGATCCGAGTCGGCTGATGATGATCGACGAAATTGGCCTGCTGCTGAACAAGCGCGTGCACACCAAGGTCGCAACGCTGGCTCAGATCGAGGAGATTCTCAAGAAGACGGAGCAGTCGCAGCGGGTGCTCGACGAGGCCACCGAGGGGTTCACCTTCGACGTCGTGCGTGAAGATGAAGCCGGCGACGAGACCATCTCCATCGAGCGTCTGACGTCGGAAGAAGACATCAGTCCGATCATTCGCCTCGTGGACACGACGATCTTCACCGCCTTGGAACGTCGCGCAAGTGATATCCACATCGAAACTCAGGACGATTCGGTGCTCGTGAAGTACCGCATCGATGGCGTGCTGCAACAGGCTATGCAGCCGATCTCGAAGGAGCACCACTCGACGATCATCTCGCGCATAAAGGTCATGAGCGAGCTCGATATCGCCGAGCGCCGTGTCCCGCAGGACGGCCGCTTCCGAGTGAAGTACAAGGGACGATTGATAGACTTCCGCGTCTCCATCATGCCCACGGTACATGGTGAGAATGCGGTGCTGCGCGTGCTGGATAAGGAGTCGATGAGCGAGAAGTTTCGCAAGCTCACGCTCGATGTGGTTGGATTTGACGAGGATGACCTCCGCCACTTCCGCCGCTACATCAAAGAGCCTTATGGAATGGTGCTTGTAACGGGCCCAACTGGCTCCGGCAAAACCACGACCCTGTATGCCGCGCTAAACGAAATCAAGAGCGAGGAAGACAAGATCATCACGATTGAAGATCCGGTGGAATACCAGATTCGGGGTATCACCCAAATTCCGGTAAACGAAAAAAAGGGACTTACCTTCGCCCGTGGATTGCGATCGATCTTGCGCCACGATCCCGACAAGATCCTGGTCGGAGAGATTCGCGACACCGAGACCGCGCAGATCGCGATTCAGTCCGCACTGACTGGCCACCTTGTGTTCACGACTGTTCACGCTAACAACGTTGTGGACGTCATCGGGCGCTTTCTCAATATGGGAGTCGAGGCCTATAACTTCGTCTCTGCATTGAACTGCATTCTGGCGCAACGTTTGGTCCGCGTAATCTGCGACTCCTGCAAGCAGCCCGTGCACTACACACCTGAACAGCTCGAGGCCAGCGGTTTGGATCTGAAAGAGTGGGGCAACTTCACTTTTTATGAAGGCGAGGGGTGCATTGAGTGCGCCGGCACTGGATATAAGGGCCGCACCGCCATTCACGAGTTGCTGGATCTTACTGATCGCATTCGTGAACTGATACTGGAGAAGAAACCTACATCTGAGGTGCGCAAGGCTGCGGGCGAAGAAGGAATGCGCTTCCTTCGCGAAGCTGCGCTCGCAAAGATTCGCACCAACGTAACAACGCTCAAAGAGATTAACAAGGTAACCTTCATCGAGACGTCCCGATAGTATGGCAACTCCAAAACAAGCAAAACCGCGGCTGGCGTGCGAGATCACAACGCAGAGCCTGATCGCGGCGCGCGCCAAGTCCGACGGGAGCGCAATCGATGTACATACTGTCCGCCGTTTGGAAAAAGACGTCGTTCGTCCATCATTGAGCGCCGGGAATGTAACCAACGGCTCAGCTCTGGGCAATGTTATCTCCAGCGCACTCTCTGCTCTGGGCGGCCGCAAACGCGACGTTGTTGCCGTGATTCCCGACGCGGCGGTTCGCGTGTTATTACTGGACTTCGACACGCTTCCCGAGAAAACCACGGAGGCGGAACCGATTGTGCGATTTCGGCTGCGCAAATCGGTGCCATTCGACGCCGATCAGGCTGCGCTGTCTTTCCAGAACTATCGTAAGAGCGAAGGCGTAAAAGTCTTAGCCGCGCTCACGCCCCGCGAGGTCCTTCAGGAATACGAGTCGGCATTTCAGGGCGCCGGATACGAGCCCGGATTTGTGCTGCCCGCCACACTGGCTGCACTCAATGGAGTCGAAGCCGATCGTCCCACGTTGCTGGTGAAGGCCGATGGAAACTTCATCTCTGTGGCAATCGCCGATAAGAATGAAGTCATCTTCTACCGCATGCTCGATGTCATTGCCGGCAGAACCGGGACAGCGATTGCTGACGAGGTGTATCCATCCATCGTGTTTTTCGAGGATAACTACTCGGCAAAGATCGAGCGCATTCTGCTGTCATCGGTCTCCGAGGTAGAGGAGCTCACGCGGGCGCTGGAGGAGCAGACAGGAGTACGGCCCGAAACACTCGATGCAGGAGCTCACGCCGGCGAAAGTCTCTCCGGGGACGGCCTTCCCGATTCGGCGCTTGCAGGCGTCGCAGGAGCACTGACGCACTCATGAGAATTGCGATCAATCTTGCGTCACGTCCTTATCAGGACGAACGCCAGTTCTACCGAAATTGGGGCTCGGCGCTTGCTTTCATAATCCTACTTACCGGCTTCCTGATATTCGTTTCGATTCGGCACCATTTCAACTCGGAACGGCAGTGGGCTCAGGCGCGAGAGGCAGAAGCCAGGTTGGCGGAGCTCAAAAAAGAGGAAGCACAAGCTCGGCAGATTCTTTCTCAGCCTGAAAATCGCGGAACACGTGACCGATCGTATTTCCTCAATGCCGCCATTATGCGTAAGTCTTTCTCCTGGACTCGGCTTATGGAGGACATGGAAAAGGTTATGCCGGCTGGTCTTCGCGTCACGTCGATCTCGCCAGGCGTCGACCGCAACCATTTCGTCCTGAAGCTACAAGTTGAAGGTGAGAGGCGCGACACCGCGGTAGAGCTGCTGCGGAACATGGAAAAATCATCGCACTTCCGCTCGCCTAAGCTCAGCACCGAGACGCACACTAAGAACGGCCAGAGCGGTGGCGTGAAGTCGAATATCTTTACCGCCTACTTGCCTGCCGAGCCGCTCGAGGGAGGCGGCGAATAGATGGCCGACTTCTCTCGCGTTCGAAAGCGCATCATTTACTCCATTGTTGCTTTGGGAGTTGTGGACGTTGCAGCCGTCGTTTACCTTGCGCTTCCCTTGCGCGCAGGCTCAGCGCAGCCGGAGCAAGTGAATGCGCAGGCCGAAGAGGAGTATCGTCGGCTTAGTCATACTAATGTTCCGTTGCGTGGCATCGACCAGAAGCTGGCTCAGGCTCAGAAGGATGATGCCTCTTTCATCGAGAGAAGAGTCCCATCCCGTTACTCTGACGTCGTCGCGGAGTTAGGAAAACTCGCGAGCGCCAACCAGATCAGCATCGCCTCGGTCAATTACGCTAGTACCCCGGGCGAGCTGCCAGGCATGCTGAATCTGGAAATGCACGCCGGACTGGCCGGGCAATATGTGAATTTGGTGAAGTTCCTGAACGCGGTGGAACGTGACAAGATGTTCTTTATCATCGACAGTATTGGATTGACTGGGCAGAGTGGAAAGGGCGGGCAACCAGCCGGTTATGTTCATCTCGACGTGAAAGTCGATACGTTCTTGCGAGCGCAAAGCTGAAATGAAACTTGGAGCGGAAGAGAAGAAGAAGGTTTTCGCGATGGGAGCTCTGCTGGCAATTGCAGTGCTCCTGCTGCTGCGCGCTTTCTTTTTTTCCGGTGCGCCAGCAAGCGCTGTCGCTGCCTCAGCTACCTCTAACGCCTCGCTCCAAAATGGAGCCGGGGGCCGCGGTAAGCCAACTCCTCCGCTCGATCCAACTCTCCGCACAGACTTGCTGAAGAATAGCGAAGAGGCGTTATACAAAGGTAGTGGAAGGAATATTTTTGAGGAGCAGGCCGCACCGCCAATTCCGGCCGTAACACACAAGGTCATCGTCGAGGACAATACTCCAAAACCACCTCCGCCGCCTCCACCGCCACCGCTAATTCCGCTGAAGTTTTATGGCTTCGCGAGTAAGCCGGGACAGGCTAAAGCAATTTTCCTCGCCAATGGGGACGATATCTTCATTGGTCATGAAGGCGAGATCGTGAACCGCCGGTACAAGATCATACGCATTCATCCGACACAGGTTGAGATCGAGGATGTGTTGACCAACAACCGCCAGAGCATTCCGCTCACACAGGGTTGAAGTAATGCGGTTTAAAAGGTCAGTCCGAGGAAATCGTCAGAGTGGATACGTTCTGCTCGCGATCCTGTTTGCCTTGACGGTTTTGATCGTCGGTCTGGCAGTTGCGGCACCGCGTGCCGCTGTCGCCTTGCAACGCACGAAAGAGGATGAGCTCATCCGCCGCGGCCAGCAATACGCACTAGCTATTCGCCGGTTCTACAAGAAATTTGGACGCTATCCTTCCAACATCGATCAGCTCGAGAACACAAACAACATCCGCTTTCTCCGCCGGCGATATCTGGATCCGCTCACGGGTAAGGACGATTGGGCTCCGATCCAATTGGGGCAGGCAAGACCTGCAACCGGCTTCTTTGGACAGAAGATCACCAACACTTCAGGAATGAGTCCCTCAGGACCAGGTTTAGGCCCCTCCAGGATCGGAACCAGCCTCGGCAATAGCAGCAGCTCTCAGTCTGGCATAGCCGGCACAGATCCGAATCCCTCGAACAGCGCTGGCTCAAGCGGAGCAACTGCTTCTGCAAGGGGGGGTGCTGCCGGAGCGCCTTTTGGGCCTGCAGGCTCGGCGGGTAATCCGCTATCGAGTGATCAACTAAGCGGACGCACGTTTGGCGGAGGTGCAATCGTGGGTGTCTCCGTGCCCTCAGAGAAAGAATCGCTGAAGGAATTTCAACAGAAGAATCACTATAAGGATTGGCAGTTCGTATACGACCCCACGATGGATTCCACTTTGCGCGGGGGTACGGGTGCAGGAGCCGCTACCGGAATTCCTGGGGGAATGCCCGGTATTGTCCCCGGACAAGGAATTGGCGGGCCCAATTCTGGCCTTCCAGGCACCCTCAACGGTCCATTGAACAATCCTTCGCCCAATCCAATGTCGGGACCGCCTCCGAATCCTCATTAACTGAGAAACAAAAAGGCCTCGCTTTCGCGAGGCCGGGAAACAGCTAATAAGAGGAGAAGTTAAACGCTAAATGACGATCCGCAGCCACACGTGCTCTTCACGTTGGGATTGTCAAATTTGAAGCCGGCTGCCTCCAGAGTCTCCACATAATCGACGACGCATCCTTGGAGGTACATCAGAGAGGTGGCATCAACGAACACCTTAAGCTCATGGAAACTAAAAACCTTATCCATGATGCCGGCGGCATTTTCGAAGTTCATGGAATAGCTGAAACCAGAGCAGCCTCCACCCACAACTCCGATCCGCAGACCGGCAGGCATCGGGTCCTGCTGCGCCATGATCTCTTTCACCTTAGCCACGGCCGTAGGTGTAAGACTCACTGGAAAACTGGGCGTAGTCTCAATATTGGGTTGTACGGTAGTTGCCATTCTCTTCTCCTCGATGAAACCTCAGTATATCAGCCGCTTAGCAGTGATTAGAAGCACTAATCTCTTAGATGGTTTAGTGGCTTGGTGGATGCAGATTGTAGGCGAACCGCAGCTTGTTGGGAAGGCCGGGCAAGGGCACCCGGACGATGCGTGATAGCAAAAAGCGAAGTGCATCCGGGCGCCCTCGCCCATGAAATGCCTGCAATCGCAAACAGCTTCAAGCGATTACATATTTCCCAGCATCGATCACCCTCGCCGCGATCTGTTGCCGCAAGGAGATCGTGTTCGTTGGATCGTGCTTTAAGAGGCGCCGCAGAATCGTAGTCTGTATTCGAAGATTGTCCCCTTCTGAAGCTGCGGCTACTACTTTGCGTGCTGCCACTTCAATCTTCGCCATCGCTTCCGAGAGATACACCTGAGTCATCGCAATCGGCAGAGCGGAACCGGACTCGCCACCCGACTGGATCAATTTCAGCGTGCGCAGCAGCACCGAGTCCATAGCGAAAACCTCGATGATGATGTCTGCTAAAGCCGCCATCACCTCTTGCTGCTCAGCCAGTTCCATCATGTAACGCTGCGAAGCAACACCTGCCGCAAAAAGGCCCACCTTTTTCGCATTCGCTACCAGCGCCCGTTCTGTGTTCAAGTCACCTTCGGCCTCCTCCCCCGTAGAAGGACCCGAAAGCACCTCATCCATCAACTTCTTGATGGCTGGCATGAGCGCGAGCTGCCCGCTCATCGCGCGCTTCATCAGCCAGCCGGTAATGATCATGCGGTTGATCTCATTCGTACCTTCAAAAATGCGATTCACACGCGAATCACGGTAGGCACGCTCGGCCGGATATTCCTCGACAAAGCCATAGCCGCCATATATCTGCACAACATGGTCGACGACCTGATCGAGCATCTCCGATCCCCAGACTTTGAGAATCGAGCACTCAACCGCGTATTCCTCAATGCCTTTGCGAATTTGCGTCGAAGCATCGGGACTGTGCTTATCGATACCACGCAATGCCTCGTCGATCATGCCGACGGTTCGGTAGGCCAGCGACTCGCCCACATAAATGCCGATCGCGACATCGGCGAGCTTTTCGCGGATTAGACCAAAATCGACGAGCGCCTTTCCAAAAGCCTTGCGCTGCTTGGCGTAGTTGAGTCCGGCGAGCAGCGAGGTTCTCGCTCCACCGACGCATCCAGCGCCCAATTTGAAGCGGCCGATGTTCAGGATGTTGAAGGCGATGACGTGTCCCTTGCCGATTTCGCCGAGAAGGTTACCGACCGGCACCTTGCAATCGTTGAGGATGAGTGGACAGGTTGACGAGCCACGAATCCCCAGCTTCTTCTCCTCAGCTCCAACGGAAAATCCAGGAAAGGTCCGCTCTACGACGAACGCCGAGAATTTCTCGCCGCCCACTTTCGCGAAGATTACGTACAGGTCGGCAAAAGAGGCGTTCGTGATCCACATCTTCTCGCCGTTCAGGATGTAATGCTTGCCATCAGACGACAGATCGGCGCGCGTGCGACAGTTGAGCGCATCCGATCCGGACGACGACTCCGACAACGCATATGCCCCAACCCACTCGCCGGAGGCCAACTTAGGCAGATACCTTTGCTTCTGCTCGGGAGTTCCGAAATAAACAATCGGCAGTGTGCCAATTCCGACGTGAGCGCCCCAGGTGACACTGAAGCTTCCCGATTTGGCAATATAGTCGGCGATAATGGCGGAGGTGACCTTGTCCATCTCCATTCCGCCGTACTCCTCGGGAATGTCGACCGAGGTCAGGCCAAGCTCACTGGCTTTCTTGATCAGGTCGCGGCTGACGGAGAAGTCTTTGTGCTCAATCTTGTCGATGTTCGGGACGATCTCTTTCAACGCAAACTCTTCGGTCGTTTGGGCGATCTGGCGATGCTCGTCGGTGAAGTCCTCAGGAGTGAAGACCTCTTCGGGCTGAATATCTTCGATGAGAAAGCTGCCGCCTGCGATTTTCGTCTTGGGAATTGCTGCCGTTGCCATTCAAACCTCCAAAAAACAACTGAATACGGAGGCACAGAGGAAAGGAGGTTATGGAGCAGAGCGGATTACGTCGTGACTTCGTATGCGGCGCCCCAAATGGCAACCATGCGAAATCTGTTCCTTCTACCTTCCGGTCTTCCGTGTTCTCCGTGTTCAATTTAGGTTCTCAAAAATGCCCGCTGCACCCATCCCTCCGCCGACACACATAGTCACAAGTCCGTACTTCCCATTTCGGCGTTTCAGCTCGCGGATCACACTGGCAGTGAGCTTGGCGCCGGTACAACCTAACGGATGGCCCAGCGCAATCGCGCCGCCATTCGGATTCACCTTTGCCGAATTCAGCTCACCCGCCTTGATCACAGACAGCGACTGCGCAGCAAATGCTTCATTCAGTTCGATAACGTCGATCTGATCAAGCTTCAGCCCAGCAATCTTTAGAGCCTTGGGAATTGCATACACCGGACCAATACCCATCTCTTCCGGCTTGTATCCGGCAGTCGCAAATGCAACGTAGCGCGCCAAAGGCTTGATGCCAAGTGCCTGCGCACGTTCTACCGACATGACGACGGCAGCCGCTGCGCCATCTGACATTTGTGAAGAATTACCGGCGGTCACGGTTCCCTTCGCGTGGAAGGCTGGCTTCAACGCCGAGAGCGCTTCGATTGATGTATCGGCACGTGGACCGTCGTCCATCTTGAACTCGATGTCGATGCGCTTTGGTTTGCTGCCGTTTGGAGTAGTGAAACTCACCGTCACAGGAACGAGTTCATCGTTGAATTTGCCGGCAGCGATCGCCGCCATCGCTTTTTGGTGACTTGCCAACGAGAATTCATCAGCCTGCTCGCGGGTAATTCCGAAGCGCTGTGCCAGTCGTTCGGCCGTGAGTCCCATGGAAAGGTATGCGTCGGGATAGTTCTCTATGAGCCAGGGATTCGCGCTGACCTTGTTTCCTCCCATGGGAATCATGGTCATCGATTCCACACCACCAGCGAGGATCACATCAGCTCCGCCGGACATGATGCGTTCAGCGGCCATTGCGATGGACTGCAATCCAGAAGAGCAGAAGCGATTAATTGTCATCGCCGAGGATTCAACCGGAAGCCCTGCTCGCAGCGCTGCAATCCGCGCGACATTCATTCCCTGCTCTGCCTCAGGCATTGCGCAGCCGAGGATCACGTCTTCGATCTCTTTTGCATCAAGTTGCGGCACTCGAGCGAGAGCGCCCTTGATTGCAACCGCGGCCATATCGTCCGGACGCGTCGCGCGCAGACCGCCCTTGTAGGCTCGGCCAACTGGCGTTCGCACCGCACTAGCTATGACTACTTCACGCATAAATCAAACCTCTTTACCACAGAGGACAGGGAACACAGAAGAGCATGGACTAATCCATTCACTCTGTGTCTTCTGCGTCCTCCGCGTTCAATTCCTCAGAGTCTTCCCTGTTTTCAACGTGTACTGGATACGTTCCTGAGTCTTTTTCTCACCGCACAGCGATTTAAACGCTTCCCGTTCCAAGTCCAACAAATACTGCTCACTGACCGGCATTCCCGGCGTAATATTTCCGCCGCAGATTACCTCTGCGACCTTGTTCCCGATCTTCACTTCGTGGTCGCTGATGTACTCGCCCTGCCTCATTAGATGAACGCCGAGCTTCAGCGTCGCCAGGATGCTTTCTCCGGGAGCCGGCACATCGGTCCGCATCACGGGTGCACTATAACCCTCTTTCACCAGCTCGAGTGCACGACGCTTCGCATCGGTAACTAGCCTCTCGCGATTCATCGTCACCACATCGGCTTGAGAGAGGAAGCCTAGGTTGCGCGCCTCGGCCGCGGAGGTTGAGACCTTGGCCATGGCAATGGTCTCGAAGTTCTTCTTCATCGCCTCCATCAGTTCCACGGATTCGCCGCGTCCTGCAGGCCGAATGCTGGTCGAAGCGTCAATCGCGCGCAGCAACATCTCCTTGCATCCGCCCCCGCCTGGCAGGAGTCCGACTCCGACCTCGACCAAGCCCATGTAGAGTTCGGCATGAGGTTGACGGGAGGCAGCATGCAGGCTGACCTCTGTGCCACCGCCGAGGCACATTCCAAATGGACCAGATACAACCGGCTTAGGACAGAACTTGATGGCTTGCGTCATGCCTTGGAAGCCACGAATGGCGAGGTCAACCTCATCCCATTCGCTTTCCTGAATCGCCATAAGGAGAAGCATGATATTGGCGCCGACGGAGAAATGCTGCGCGTCGTTGGTGATGACGAAGGCGTCGAACTGATTCAATGCCGCGCTGCCCGGCTTCAGGTTTTGCGTTACGAACTGAACGATGTCAGCACCCAATGAATTCATCTTGGAGTGGAACTCGATGGCAGCGACTCCGTCTCCCAGATCAACCAGCGAGGTGGAAGCGTTCTTCTTCACCACTCCGTTGCACTTCTTCGCGACCATCACTGACCAGACGCCTTCGGGCACTTCCAGCGGGCGATAGCTTGAAGTCTTCAGATCGAAGTAGCTGCGTCCCGAGGATGAAGCCTTGTCATCGGCATACCAGGAGGCCTTGCCGCTTGCCAGAAGCTTTTCCGGATTTGCTGCGACCAGCCGCCCTTCGTTCTTCATCCGTTCTACAGTCGAGGCAACTCCTGCAGCATCCCACATCTCAAACGGCCCCATTTCCCAGTTGAAGCCAGTGCGCATGGCTCGATCAATTTCGACGATTGTGTCGGAGATCTCGGGAATGCGATTGGCAGCGTAGGTCCACAACTCCGAGAGTGACGTCCAATAGAACTGCGCGGCTTTATCCCGCGGATCGGCGTTCACAAGCATCTTTAGCCGCTCGGCCGGCGAATCCACATTCTTGGCCATTTCGAGCAGTTGGAACCTGGCCTTTCCGCGTGGGTGATATTCGAGGTCTCTCCAGTCAAGTGCGAGGCGTTCTTCTTCGCCTGTTGCCGATTTGCTCTTCTTGTAGAAGCCTTGTTTGGTTTTGTCGCCGAGCCACTTGCGTTCCAGCATCTGCCCGTAGAACGTTGGCAGTTTCAACTCGGAGCGTTCATCCTTCACGCTCTTCGTCATGTTGCTGACGACATGTCCTAGGATGTCGAGACCAACCAGGTCGATGGTGCGGAAGGTCGCGGACTTCGGCCACCCGACCGCAGAGCCGGTGAGCGCGTCAACCTCTTCAATTGACAGTCCCATCTCCTGCATGATGCGCATCACGTTCAGCACTGAAAATGTGCCAATACGGTTGGCAATGAAGTTCGGCGTATCCTTGGCCTGAACGATCGCCTTGCCCAAACGCTGATCGCAAAACTGCGCGATTGCTTGCATGGCCGCGGGATCGGAATCGGGAGTTGGAATGATCTCCAATAGGCGCATGTATCGCGGGGGATTGAAAAAATGCGTACCGAACCAATTGCGGCGAAATGCCTCGCTGAAACCGTCGACGATGCTGCCGACGGGCAGGCCGCTGGTGTTCGTCGTCACGATCGCCGATGGCTTGCGTACAGCTTCGACTTTCTTGAGTAGCGTGCGCTTGATCTCGAGGTTTTCGGCGACGGCTTCGATGATCCAATCGGCGTCGGCGAGCAGTTTGAGATCGTCTTCGAAATTGCCGGTCTTGATCAGCCTTGCCAGCGAAGGATCGAAGAAGGCGGCAGGCTTCGATTTCTTGGCGCCTTCGAGTCCCGCAGCCACAATCTTGTCGCGCTCAGGACTGCCCTCTCCCGGCTTTGCTGGTGAAGCGCCGGGAGGAACGATGTCGAGCAGGTAGCTGGGGACTCCGGCGTTGGCGAAATGTGCAGCGATGCGGGAGCCCATGGTTCCCGCGCCTAAAACGGCAACTTTGCTGATTTGGATGGCCATGAAGGAAGAGAAACTCGCGCTAGGCGACGTTCTCATCTTATCGGAGGCGAACTCCAGCGTGACCAGCGGCGCGAGTTCGATGAAGCCGGTTTTGCTCATGAGGCTCGGCTCATTATAATGAATGAACATTCATTCAGCAACCACGAAAGCTAAGCGCCAGAATTCGAGCATTTGGAGCTCGAATTTGCGAGCTCCCCGGTTAATCTCCCTGCTCTTTGATAAATCCGGCGGTTTTTGCGAGGCTACTAGCCCGGCTCGTCGGTGCTTCCGACCAGTGAATGGGTGATTGCATGGACAGAAAGCGCAATGCGATTTTGAACGCCGACTTTGCGCATCAATTTGGCGACGTGCGCCTTTACCGTGCGCTCTTCGATCTGTAGCGCCTGTCCGATTTCGCGATTGGAACGGCCGGCTACAAGGAGTTCGAGCACTTCCTTTTCCCGATCAGTGAACGTCACGCGGCCTGCGGGAAAAATCTTGCCTGGAGATGACGTAACGCGATCGATGAAAATGGACATTACGCGACGCGGAGCCCAGACCGATCCTTGATGAACTACGCGAATTGCCTGTACGAACTCCGATGGGCTGGCGGCTTCATCAACATATCCTTTTGCTCCTGCTGCCAATGCTTTGAGAATGGCCTCATCGTCCGCACCGGTTCCAGTAACGATGATACGCAGGTCGGGACGCGCAGCCTTCATGCTGGCCATTACATCGAAAACGCTGCCGCCCCCGCTGGAACGGTTGCCAAGGAGCACCAGATCGACATTCTGTAGGCGCGGCAGTTCTTCGAGGCTCGCGGCAGAGAGTTCCAAATCGGGCTCGCTATCAAAAAGGGAACGGAGCCCGATGAAGCGCAGGGGATCACTGTCAACGACAGCAATATGAATCATTGGCTTCCTGGCAGTTGCAGCTTTCATAGTGGTGGTCACGGCTAGCTGTCGCCTAGCATACCTTGAATCTGTGCCTGTGAACTATTAGTGCAATGACCTAGTGGACATGTACTGAAGTGGTCAACCCCTAGGAAGGGTCCATGCTCTCGGGACGGGCGAGTGGTCAGCGGCCGGCGGCTTGAGCGCGTGCGATCTTGCTGGGGAGTATAGGTGTGATGCCCGCCACATAGCCGCGACTATATCCCGAGCAAAATTCGATTGAGTAAAGATCGTTTATGGCTCTTCGACAATATTGCTCGACATACTCAGCAGTGATGTGTGCAGCAGGAGCGTTCTGGGATTGGGCGCTCTTGTATCCGGCGGCGAAACCCTCATCGAAGTGAATCCGACGGGTATTTGGCAGAATTTCGGTCAGGCCTGTGACAGCCGTCATGGCCCACTGACTGGCGCGGAATTCAGAGCCAGAGATTGCATCTGCATAGCCGCTGCGCAAACCAGCGTGAAAGCCATCTTCGAAGAGCGCCTTGCTTCCAAAAGCGGGACGATACTGCCGGATAGCCTGAAGGTAGTCCTTCCCCTTCATCGTGAGGCGGGGCTCGCGCCCCATATGGACATCGAGATCGCCTACATGGAAGCCTTCTTCGTAGCCATGCCGATATCCATGCGCGAATGCAGAGTTCGCGTAGAGAGTTCCAAACATCTCGCTCTGAATATGGCTTTCGTTGGCCAGGAACGGCCGAGCTGATTGCGATGAAGAAGTCGGGAGCGAAGTGAATTGGGTTGAGGTCTGCGCGGACGAAGCGGCTGCAGAGACCAGTGCAACCAGCAGTACACAACTCGCGCGCAGTATCATCCCGCTCACAAGAGAAGGTAGATGTGGCCGAGCTGCGGGTTGGATGTAAGCGAGTACTGCAATGTGCTGTGCCACGTTCCGCCAACGCGCGCATTTCCTCTAACGCACCAGCCAGTGTGACACCAAAGTGCTGGACCTGTTGCGGCTCGTAAGGTCATATTAGGCAGCTACTTAGGTGTTTCTTTCCATTTGTTAATTCAAGGTTGAAAGCGATACTCGCTTCATCTTAACCCCGATCAATTGAGTTCGCGGGCGGGTTCGGCAACGAAAATTTCCTGGGGGAAACGAAACCGGGCCGGACGCGAACTCAAGTGGTAACGATCTCCCCGGAAAGTTAAACGACTTCCGGGGAGTTCCGTTTAAGGCAATAGCGCGAGCGTCGGAGTTAAGCCGTAATGGGGATAAATGGCCCTTCCACGCAAGCGACGGCTGCTTTTGCTTTGCGCCAGCTTTCTGCTGTGTGACCAACTTTCTTTCCCAACGAATCCTGCCGCATCGAAGTCTTGGTTCGACCAACATCTCGCGAAGAAAACTCAAGCTCTCTATGAGCACATTCGAAGTTCGAATGAGCCAGATGCGCTGATCAGCGTTGCTCTTCTCGATGAAGTCTGTGACTTGCGAGACAAAGTTTCCGACCCGTACGCGATCGATTCAACTCTTGCTCGTATCGCTAACGATCCCGCCGCCCCGGCAGCCGTGCGCGAGGAGGCGACGTATCTTGGAGCTCGCGTTAGGGGAGCTCCAGTTGAAACTCCACAGTCTGTGAATGCACTGATCGTTCGCACGGCCAGCGAAAAACCAAGTGAGCTGGAGCTTCAGGATGCGATTTCCGTAATCACGTCCGTACACGGACTGGAAATGCATGCCGTAGCTGAGCACACCGCCGAAGGCAACAACAGCCCCGAAGCCTGGTATCGCGAGTCGAAGAATGCGACAGACGAGTACCGGCGCTTGCAAACGCTTCGCAAGACGCTTCAGTTGAATCGAGACTACCTCCCTGCCGTCATTGACATGGCAAAACGCTACTCGGCGCAGGGACAAATCACCCGCGCGCGAAACATGCTATCTGCGACTCTGGAGCGCTACCCTGCTGAGCCTTCGCTGCGGGTTTTGCTTGCAGAGCTGGATATCAACCAAGGCCATGCGTCGGCAGCGCTAGAGATCATGAGCCAGTTGCGCTCCAGGATTCTGCCGGTTGCCGTTACGCGACAGCTCGCCGACGACTATGCACAGCTCAGGTTCGTACACGAGGCGCAGGAACTTGCTCATACTGCCCTTCAACTTCATCCGAGTGGAATTGAAGAACGCGAGTTGGCATTGCGCTTGGATCTACAGGCGGGTGACGCCACCTTGAATTCAAAGCAGACTGGCGTTCGATCACCCGAAGAGGCAAGAAGCGAATCTTCTGAGGCGCAGGATGAGACAGCCCTGCGACGTCTGCTGAATGGTCATGCCGCGTCAGCGCATGATTCTCGAGAATTCTTCGCTGATGCTTCCAAGCTGGCACAGAAGTGGCAAGCACGGCCGCTAGCGGAACGAAGCGAGTCGCGCATCCTGGCCGATGTTCGCGTCGATCAACTCCGGCCTGACTACCAGGACGCGCAACACGTGCAACAAGTGATTGCGATTGGTGCAGCGGGCGACGTAGTCACTTACAAGCAACGCGGTATCCAATATTCGGCTCAATCGCAGCAACTCAACGTATTGCATGCCCGCGCGCATCATGGCGATGGACGAATATCTGAAGCTGAAGATCTTGGTGAGAGTTCGGTCGCAGACTCCAGTGCGGCGACTTACGACGATTTACGAACGCGACAATATCGCCTGAAGGACCTCCGAGCGGGGGACGTAATCGAGCTGGAATACACAATCACACCGCTGACCACCGAGAATCCTTATGGCCAGTACTTTGCGCAGCTAATCGCTTTCGGCTCTTCGATCCCCTGTGACTTTCAGCGATATGTTCTGCGCAGCCCGCATGAAATTCATCTGAGCAGTTCTGAGCGTTCGTTACCCGCAGCAACGATCCAACAGCGGCCCGCTGAAGATATTCGCATTTGGGAAAGAAAAGATATAGCTGCGCTTGTCCGTGAACCAAACTCACCCTCCTGGAGCGAGCAAGGGGCTTACGTCCATGTTTCGAACTTCGAGACCTGGCAGGAATTGGGCAAGTGGTATGCGAATCTGATTCGCCCGCAGTTCAAACTGAACGAACAACTGGAAAGACAGGCGGCGGAAATCGTGCGGAACCATCCCAACCGTCTCGATCGCGTAGCTGCCATCGATGAACTGGTCCTAACGAATACGCGCTACGTCGCTCTCGAGCTCGGCGTGTATGGGTTCAAGCCATACCCAGTCACGCAGACGTTCGCCCGACGCTTCGGAGACTGTAAAGACAAGGCAAGCCTGATGGTCGCGTTGCTGCGCGCCGCAGACATCGATGCACAAATAGCGCTGGTTCGCACAAAACGGCTCGGAGACATCGCCGCCCAACCAGCCTCGGTCTCCATCTTTGATCACGCAATTGTCTACGTTCCCGAATTCGACCTGTGGCTGGACGGCACCGCCGAGTTCTCGCGCTTGCGGGAGCTCCCAGTGGATGACCAGGGGGTGATGGCTCTCACCGTAACAGCCAATGGCGACGCCGTGCTTCGGCGTACGCCGGTGTCGTCCGCGGAGGACAACTATTCAAGGCGCACGATTAACGCACACGTGGACACCGACGGCACCATCAGATTCTCTGGCGCTACCTACGTTCGTGGTGAAGATGCTCCCGAGCTCCGCCGCCAATTGGAGCCAGGTGAGAGCAAGCTGGGATACGTGCAGGATCGTCTCGCGCAAGTGCTGCCGGCAGTCGAAGTGCACGATGTACAGTTGCCCGTAAGTCTTTCCGACGCTGTTTCTCTGAGTTTCGATGGCGAATTGACTGTATTCCACGGGCGCCACTTGGCAACGCTGCCGTCTTCGTGGATGGAACGCAACTACCTTGAAACTCTAGCGGCCAAGAACATGCGCAGCCAGGATTTGCTGCTCGAAGCTCCCTGGATCACAACTGAAGAAATTCACATTGAACTTCCTCCTGGCGCGCGTCTTTCTGGGATTCCCGATAATCAAAGCGTCTCGACCGAATTTGGGAATGCGACGATTCGTTACCACGTAGCCGGAGAGCAGATCACGATCCTCAGCACGGTCCAGTTCAGCGCGACGCGAATACCGGCGGCACAATACCGTGATTTTCGAAAATTCGCATCTGAGGTGGAAGCAGCTTTCCATTGTGATCTCGAGGTCGAGCTGCCGTGAAACCGTGGCGGTTAGGGATCTGCATTGCGGCAGCCTCCGCATATGCTCTGGCACAAAATGCAGAAAAATCGACGGAACTCTTATTCGCAAAATCCGATCTGGCAGGTGCGCTTCGCACCAGTGCAGCTGAACTTAAGCACAGTCCGCATGATGTGAATGCGCAATTTGTCCGCATGGAAGCTGCGCGTTTGGAACTTCGCAATCGAGACGTACTCCATTCCGCGATTGCGGTCTTAAAAGAGACGCGCGGCAATGATCCTCGAGCGAGAATTGCGGCTGCGCGGATTCGCGAATTGGCCGCCAACACTCCACAGTTTCGTGCTGTGCTGCCAGAAATCGCAGAGTTGTTGGCGAAGAACACTCCACAGGCGATCACGCTCAGCGGTGCAGTGTTAAGCGCTGCCGCAGATGGCACGGTGCTGCCAGGGAGGCTTCGTCTGGCGCGCAGAGTCACTAAGTGGCAGATCGCCGGTCCGTTCGGTCAATTTTCGGAAGTCGATTTCGATCGCGTCTGGCCTCCGGAAGAGAACGAGCTTCGCAGTGCCCGCTACGGTAAACAAATTCGTGAGGATATTGAAGTTCAATCCGGCGAGCTGCAGCTGCCGGAATACTTGACTCATTCCGGCGTTTATTACGCGGCCGGGCAGATTTCTATTCCGCACAGTGACCAATACCGGCTCACAGTAGAGAGCGACGGCACTTATCAGCTTAATGTGGATGGAATCCCACTATTAGTTCATGACGCTCGATTTTCGCAGCAGAACGCGGCCTCCGTGGTGGAAGCCGAGTTTTCACCGGGAAAGCATCTGGTATTTCTAAAGCTGCAAGCCTCAGCGCTTCCCTTGCGGATCTGGATCGAGCCGGTTCGGAAAGTGCATTCCGTGCCTTTGAAACTCCTTGCCTGGGAGGAGCTCTATGTGAATGCGGCGACCGCACTCATGGGCGGCGATCCGCGGCCGGCACTCAAGTTCAACGATCAAGACTCTTCAGTAATCGCAGCCCTCAAAGCTGAGGCGGTTTCACAAACAGGAGACGAGCGGCGAGCAATCGAGCTCTTTCGAAGTCTCAGCAATTCAGATTCACGAAATCTGCTTTCTGCTTTCAAGGTTGCCGAAACGGCACTGGGCAGTGAGCAATACGAAGAAGCAACCGCGGAACTCGGAAGAGTTCTCAAGGGAGCTCCGGCCTATCCCCAGACACAAGAATTGAAGTTCCAATTGGCAGAGCACTTCAACTGGCAAACTGAGCAGGATACCTCTCTCAGCCAACGATTGCGACTGCATCCGAGCTGTAGCGCACTCATAGATGCAATCAGGTTCTATGAGGCCCATTCCCAAAGCGATCGAGCACAGCGTTACGAGGCCATGCTCGCCACGTGCTCGCCAAGGCCATATGAATTCTGGGAGCATCTGAGTCTGCGCGGTAAGCATAAGTTGGCCGGGAACAGCATTCGCAAGTACCTCGGCGAACGCCCGGATGACCGTCAGGCTCTAATCATGGCTATCCGAGAGGCAGTTCTTGCGAATGATGTGCCAGCTGCCGGCCTTTACGGGAAAGCTCTGCACACGCTGGCTCCAAACTGGCGTTGGGCAGCCGCACTCGCCGATCACCCCGAATTGATACTCGACTCTCGCTCCGGCTATTCGGCTGCAAACGACTTCTACAAGCCCTTTGTGCGTGATCCATTCCCATGGATGCGCGAGAGCGACACGCAACTCTCTGACAATCGTGTGCTCATCAACGATCGTGTTGTGAAGCTCGACTCCCGTGGGGCGTGGATTTACCAGCATTCAGTTACGCAGGCTCTCAATAAGAGAGGAATCGCTCAACTAGGAGAGGTGGACATCCCGCGAGCGGTTGACCTGCTTGAACTCCGCACTCTCAAGGCAAACGGGACGTTCGTGGAAGCGGAGGAAGGCGAAAACAAGAATATAGTGTCAATGCCGTCGCTCGCAGAGGGAGATGCGATTGAGATCGCATACTTGCAGCATGTCAGCTCCGAAACGCTGATTACATCACCAGAGGTTCTGGATTTCGCATTCGCCTCGTCGCAATCACCAACTCGCTCCGCACGTTTAACATTGATTCGTGATCACGTCCCGGAGCCACTGTTGTGGCGCTCACCCGAAGTACCATGCATTCATAGCGAACCGGGAGATGATGTCAGCGTCACGATCTGGGAAATCGCGAATAGGCCAGCCGTTCAAGACGAGCCGGCCGCTCCTAAATACGATCGTCGCGCGCGTCTGCTGTGGCTGTCAATGGACCGCACGCAGCTCGAAGACCCGCGGGCACAGATACGAAACGCACTCATTTCTGCGACGAAAGTCAGCTTCCGGATTCGGGATCTTGCTTCTGAACTCGAAGGATCATCAGGAAGCAAGATAAACGCGGCGTACCAGTACGTGATGCAAAACATCGAAGAAGAGCCGGAGAACTGGCACGATGGAAACATCACTTCTGCCGATGAAAGCCTGGAGCACGGCGAGGGCAATCGGGCGGCCACGCTTGTCGCTCTTCTCTCCGCCTTGGGATATGAGGCAGACCTTGTGCTGGCCAGTGAACGGGGCAAGCACGATGCAGACGATAAATGCACAAATGCCCGGTGCTACACACATCCTCTCGTCAGAGTGGCACTGCCTGATTCCGGGACAATTCTGGTTGACCCGCAGGTTGACGGCGTCGCTGCTGGAGCTCTCTCGCCCGAGGTGGAAGGCGAAACAGCGCTGATCATTCCCCGCTCGCAAGCTCCTTCGAAGCAGTCGTTCGTGGTTGCCGAATCCACGAATCAGCTCAGTGTGGCAACTGCGGCATTGCGACTAGACGAGGCAGGCGGTCTTGCCGGAAAGATGCGCATTCGTTTTGGCAGCTTCCGCAGCGCCCAAATGCGTAAAATGCTGCGCTCTCTTCCTTCAAGGGATCGCGAGACCTTCTTTGAGCAGATGGCTAACCGGATCTTGCCAAGCGCAAGCTCTGTGGCAGCCACAGTTAATCACGAAGAAGATCCCGAGCAGGCTCTGGAATTGGAACTAAACATTCGGGCTTCGAAATTCGGGCAATGGAATGGTTCCGAAGTGCAGCTTGAAGAGATCGTTCCCCCACTCCGACTTGGGAAAATATATGCCACTCTGCCCCAACGACAGCAGCCCGTATTTCTTGACACACCGCTAATTGAAAGCTCCGAGTTTGCGATCGATTTGCCGGCCGGACTTGCAGCCGTTCGCGTGCCCGGTGCAATCGACGTGAAATCCGAGTTTGGCGACTATCACAGCGAGTTCATTACTGAAGGCAGGGTGCTCAAACTGAGCCGCCGCTTCCGAATTCCATCCCAGGTAATTGCGCCAGCAAAGTATCGCGAATTTTCTGATTTTGCCCTTCAAGTTGACACCGCGGAAAAGCAGCCTATTCAGCTGCGCCGGACGGTCTTAGTGCAAATGCTTCCCGACCCCGCGCAGGGCGCGCACAGTCCGCAGCCACTGCATTAAACTATTTGGTATGCCGGTAACCGAAGAAGATGTAATGACTGCACTGAAGGACTGCTACGATCCGGAGATCCCTGTCAATATCGTCGATCTTGGCCTTATTTATGGTGTTCGGATTACGCCCGAATCCAAGCCAGAAGTTCCCCCGGAAACGCGGCGTGATGTCGAAGTTGAAATGACACTCACGGCACCAGGATGCCCGGCACACACGCAGATCAGCCAGCAGGTCAAAGATCGGATCGAACAACTTCCAGGCGTGAACTCGGCGACCGTGAACGTTGTGTGGTCTCCGCCGTGGACTCCGGAGCGACTCAGTCAGGCAGCCCGGCAGAAGTTAGGAATCGAGTAGAGCCAAGGAAAACAGAGTTGCTGTTCCCTTTCCCCTTTTCCTTATCGCGCGTCCCCTAGTACGGCTTATTCTGGAACTCTCCACCTGAGCGCCCACGCATCTGTTGCCAGTTCTGCGCGTGTTCCGTGATGCGTTCCACCAGGCTTTGAATTCCGTTCACGATACGATGGCCGCGGTCGAGGTACTCGGGGGCCTGATTCCAAATCTGCTCGAACTTCTCCGGATGGTCAGAGGCCAACGCGGCCAGTCCTACTCCCGCACTAGCCATGCCAGCCGCTCGCCTGCCACTCAACAAAAAGTATGCCGCTGCGCCGAATGCGCCGAACATCAAAATCGTCTTCCAATCATGCTTTTCCACTTTGTCTCCTCCTGAGCTACTTCGCCGGACCGAATACTTAGAACGAGATTATCTCAACTCTCGTTGCCTAGAGTGTTCGGCTGAATCGCGATTGACCATCCCAGCATCGACAACTTAGTCTTTGCATATGGATTGTCGCAAGATCATCACGATGGACGAGGGCAAAATGGGCGAGAAACCCTACATCCGCGGTCTGCGAATTACGGTCTCCGACGTACTGGACTAAATGGCTTCTGGGATATGACACGAAGAGATCTTGCGCAACTTTCCAGACCTGGCTGAGATGATCTGCGGGCGTGTCTTGCGTTCGCGGCAGGTTCTTGGCGAGCATCAAGTGAAGCTGCTGCTCGACCAGAATCTCTCGTACAAAATCGCGACTCTTCTCAAGACTGAGTATCCCGGCTCAGTAGCTGCCCGAGGTGGGATTGTCACGCGCAACGGACGAGGAAGTCTGGCAATATGCGAACGAATCTTAAAGGAATCCTCCTTACTCGTGCTTAGCAAATAGAAATGGAACTACAGCAGAAAATTCGGACTCTTCCCATCAGCCCCGGCGTGTACATGTACAAGAACGCCGAAGGGGAGGTGATCTACGTCGGCAAGGCCAAAAGCCTGCGGGCGAGGGTACGTTCATACCTGCTGGAAGCTGCTACCCAGGATGCAAAAACCGGCTCGCTAATGCGCGAAGCCGTCGACGTCGAGTACATCGTCGTCGAGAACGAGCGCGAGGCGCTGGCTCTTGAGAACAATCTCATTAAGCAGAAGAAGCCGCGTTTCAACATTCTCCTGCGGGATGACAAAACATATCCATACATCAAGCTTACGTTGGGAGACCGTTTCCCAAAGGTTTTCGTGACACGAAGGTTAAAGAAGGATGGCAGCGCTTATTACGGTCCATACTTTCCCGCGAATCTGGCTCACCGGACGGTCGATTTAATTCACCGCAGTTTCCTGATTCCATCATGCAACATCGATCTGTCGCGGTATCATCCGCGTCCCTGCTTGCAGTACTACATCAAGCGCTGTCTTGGTCCTTGTGTGAAGGACTTGACCACAGCTGACCGTTACGCCGAGGCAGTACGCGACGTTCAACTTTTCCTTGAAGGTCGACAGGCTGATCTTGCTCGTTCGCTGCGTGCCCGAATGGAAAGAGCTGCCCAAGAGCAAGAGTATGAGTCTGCTGCTAAATACCGCGACCTGATCAGCACAGTTGAAGATTTGATGGAACGTCAGCGCATGGCGGTGGTTCAGGGTGATGATATGGATGTCTTCGGGTTTCATTATGAGAACCAGATGCTTGCCCTGAACGTCTTTCATATGCGAGGTGGACGCATCCTCGACCGCCGTGAGCTGTTTTGGGAGGACCTGCCCGAATTTGAACTCATGTGGCCTAGCGAGGAGGAGGAACCCGGCGGGAACGTGCAACGAGTACCGAAAGCAGAGTTTGATCCGGGACTCTTTTTCGCGGCCTTGTTAAAGCAGTGCTACATCGATAAGCAATATGTGCCCCGCGCGATCCTTGTGCCGGTGGATTTCAATGAACGTGCAGCTCTCGAAGAGCTGCTTTCGGAGAAGCGCGGTTCCAAAGTGGAGATCCTCATTCCGGTGCGCGGAGAAAAGCGGTCGCTCATCGATCTTGCGGCCAAGAATGCTCACCAGATTTACGATCAGCGCTTCCGCGTAATGAAGCCGTCAGTGAAGGCCATTCAGGAAGCTCTCCAGGACGCACTTACCTTGCCCACACTGCCAACTCGCATCGAGTGCTTCGATATTTCACACATTCAAGGCGCCGAGACAGTCGCATCGATGGTGGTCTGGGAAGACGGGCAGATGAAGAAGTCGGATTATAGAAAATTCATCATCCGCACCGTGGAAGGTGTAGACGATTTCGCTTCGATGCGCGAGGTAATCGCCCGCCGCTACAAGCGCGTAACCAGCGAGAAACGGAACATGCCGAGCTTGGTGCTAATTGACGGCGGCATTGGGCAGCTCCATGCGGCTGCCGAGGCGCTGGAGTCGCTCGAAATCACTAACCAGCCGCTTGCCTCGATTGCTAAGCGGGAAGAAATCATCTACGTGCACGGTCAGGAAGAGGATCCTGTTGTTCTTGATCGCCACTCACCGGTGCTGCATCTCGTACAAATGATTCGTGACGAATCGCATCGATTTGCCGTCACCTTTCATCGCAAACGTCGGGAGATACGCGATCGCGCTTCTGAGCTGCTGGAAATCCCGGGCATTGGTGCACTCACTACTCGCAGGCTCATTGAGCACTTTGGTAGCGTTCGTGCCGTAAAAGAAGCTGAGCCAGCTGCGCTCTCGGCTGTTGTGACGCCCGCACAGGCCGCGGCGATTCTGCAACATTTTCGGAAGGGAGAGGCAAACACCCTTCGGCTCCGCTCAGGACGGGCTCCGGTCACGAAGGCAGAAGTATGAGGTCACGAAGAGAGCGAGCCTGGATGCGGCCGCCCTCGACCGCGCTTTTGCTGTTGCTATTCATCGCCGGCGTCAGCACTGCAGATGAGCTGTCCGTCTCGCAAATTGCCTCGCGGATTGATCGCCGTTACAACCACCTCACTACGCTCAAAGCCCAATTCCAGGAGAATTACAACGGCGCGGGCCTTGTGCGAAATGAATCAGGACAATTGTGGCTGCAGAAACCCGGCAGGATGAGATGGCAATATGAGCAGCCAACGCCGAAGTTGTTCATAGTTGATGGGAAGAGTGCGTTCTTCTACGTTCCCTCGGAGCGGCAAGCGCGGCGAATGCCGGCAAAAAAGCTCGACGATTTTCGCTCTCCGATCCGGTATCTCTTGGGCCACACGAAGCTGCAACAGGAATTCTCCAAGCTCAGGATTTCAGCCGAGTCGCCGAAACAGCACGATAATGTAGTACTCGAAGGTGTCCCTAAGGGAATGGAGGATCGCATCCAGCGTGCGCTGCTTGAGATCACCCCTTCGAATCAGATCGGACGAATTCTCATCGAACAACTGGATGGCTCAACGACGGAATTCATCTTCCGCGATCTGCAGGAGGATGTAGTAGTGAAGCCGGACCTTTTCCGGTTCTCTCCGCCTCCCGGAGTTGAAGTCGTAGACAGTCAAAACCTCGAACCGTAGAGACGCAGCATGCTGCGTCTCTACCACGCAAGAAGGCCGGACATTCCCGTCCGGCCTTTATTACTGAAGACACAGTTACTGTGGCTCGCCGCTGCTGTCGGGGCGAATCACTGTTCCGTGACGTTCGTTAGTTGCGGATGGCATTACCGAAATGGGATTCTGCAGGCGGAAGCTGACTAGAGTTTCTGGACGCAGTTCCACTTTCTGCCCCTTGGTAATGGTGTTTGCGCCAGCACCCGCGCCGGCTCCCGCCGTCGCTCCGATGGCAGCCCCTTTGCCGCCACCAAAGATTCCACCCAGGATCGCGCCTACAGCAGCACCACCGCCGACTTTCTCTGCGGTGTTCTTGCCACGCGTGTCACCTTTGCGCTGCCATGTGTCGGTTGCGATCTGGTAGGTCTTGCCGTTAAAGCTAACGCGCTCAAGACCGAGCACCAGGGTGGATCCGCCGCTGTAGTGAGTGGCGGCATGCGCTTCCATGACTCGTCCTTGAACCTCGGCGCCCGCCGGGATCACGGTCTGATCGTCGACCATAACGTCGTTATTGAGTGTTCCGTGCCACGTATCGGTTTCGTGATTGGTCTCGGAGCTCAGCCCTTCCACAGTCCGCACCTGCAGAACTGTTCCCGCTGGAACTGTAACTTTCTGCGGAGGAGGCGGCGGTGAAGGTGGCGTATACGTACTTGCCGTCGAGTTGCTCGAACCCAAATCGGAACTGCTCGAAGTCGTGCTTGTGCCCTGAGAGTTCGTATACGAGCTCGATGCCGATGGCAGCGAATGACGTGGACGTACGCGCGGGCTGGTTGCGCGGCTTGGCGAACTGCGCTGCTGCGCCGGTTGAGGTGTCTCAGGCTCCGGCGCAGCTTGCGCGGTCTGGACTGCCAGGCGGCTAATCACCTGCTTTACGCCCTGTACCTGCTGCGCATCGTTTAACGCGGATGTAATCTCGGCATCGCTGTTCACAGTACCGGCCAGGGTTACGACGCCCTTATCGGCGTTGATGCTGATCTGGCGCCCACTCAACGAAGGGTCAGAACTGATCTTGGTTTGTACATTGCCTGCGACCTGGGCGTCTGTCAGGTCGCCACTGGCTACATTGGCCGACTTTGAGCAGCCACTGATCGCTGCAACCATAAGCAGCAATGCCAATGTGAAAACTGCTCCTGCGGACTTAAATTTCATAACACTCTCCTTCAGCGTTGTCTCCTGTACGAACGGCAATCTCTCGGGCTCTTGCGAACGTGAACCAAGTGCGCTGAATCGTGAGGAGATACCCGACTATTTTATAACCCTGAGAGTAGCCGTTTGTTGCTCACCGCCTTAGAGAATTGACGTACCGGAAGTATTTACGATTTGAAAACGCCTTAGATTGTGCAAAATGCGGCTAACGTGCACGTTATCAGCGAAATTCCGCTGTGAGGTAACGCCGCGCTCCCGCACGAAAACCGATAGGCTCAATGCCGAAGATGCGCTTCATTGTCGTCGGGTCTGCTGTTGAGCCTTCTTTCATCATTCGCAATTGCAAAGCTGTGACTGGCGGTGTCACCGGAAGTAGAGAAAAAAAAGTTGCCGCGGCTTTCATGAAGGGCATGGGAATGTGCAGGACTTTTTTCTGGATACCAAGACTCTCCGCGATTACATTCCCAATTTCATCCAGATTAAGTTCTTCGCTACCCACTAAATCGATGGTCTGCTTTGCCGCTGCAGGATTGCTGAGGGACTGCGAAAAGCATTCTGTCACGTCATCCACGTGAATTGGACGAAAGCGGTATTTTCCCGTTCCTGGAATCGGACGAAGGAAAGGCACTGCACGCATTACCTCCACCATCTGCCGCGTAAAGGCGCTTCCCGGTCCAAAGATGAGTGAGGGCCGCAACACTACAAACGGAATGCCACTATTGCGAACCTCCTCTTCGGCCGCAAACTTAGTCGTGTGATATTCAGTAGCGTCCGTCGGCCGGGCACGCAATGCCGAGATCTGTACGAAGCGTGTCACGCCGTTCTGCCGTGCCGCAGCTACCAGGTTCCTGGTTCCATGGTGATGTACGCTTTCAAACGTCTTCATGCCGCGCTCGTATATGATGCCGACGAGATTGATGACCGCATCGCAGCCGGCCACAAAGGTGCTCAAATTGCCGGAGTTGATGTCGCCTTCTACTTCCTCAAGCTCTGCTTGACCGTGCAGAGACCCGCGCCGACGTACGAGGGCTCGCACAGTGTGCCCTTCGCAGAGAAGACGGCGCAGAATGTGGGAGCCTACGAACCCGCTAGCCCCGGTAAGGAAAACTCTCATCAAGAAACTCCGAAGCTAGGGAAACACACGTGTTCCTATGGGTGCAAACTAGAGTTGTTAGATTGCTGCGGGGTGCTGATTGCCGGATCCAATTGAGCGGCCTTGGGCGTTAAGACAGCTCTGCTAACTCTTTTGCAAGCAATAGTTGAGTATTCCGAATTTGGCCCTCTTTCGGCGCAACTTCCGTCCCGACAGCCGTGTTTCTAGCTAGCAAAGACACCCCACGAAGGCCGACTGTGCTGGGCAAGCGCCATCCGGAACGCAGCCGCTCTGAAGTGGAGGGAGGGAGACAAATGAAATTCTTCGGTAAAAGTTTGCTCTGGACTATGGCTCTCGCCATTGCAGGGAGCACTGCCGGCGTGGTGCAAGCGAGTGCGCAGGATCGCGATCGTGATCACAATCGTGACCGGTGGAGATATCAAGATAAAGATTGGCAAAAGCGCCAGGAACGTGAGCGGAAGGAACGCGAGAAAGAATGGCGCCGCGCCCATGACAATGGCTACTACAACAACGGCCGGAACAACGGCAACTACGGGACGTACCGCAACAATGACGGATACTACGGCAATAACGGTGGCTACTACGGCAATGGTGGCTATTACGGGGGCAATGGTGGCTATTACGGGCGCGGAAACAGCGGCTACTATGGCGGCGGGATGAACCAAGCGCGCTCCATCGGCTATCAGGATGGAATCCGGGATGGGCAGAACGACCGCGCAACTGGACATAGTTATCGCCCCACCCAAGATGACAGCTACCGCAACGCTACGCGCGGATACAGCTCAGGCTACGGCAACAAGGATCAGTACAAATCCATCTACCGCCAGGGATACCAGCAGGGCTATCAGCAGGGATACGGTTCCGACGGACGTTGGGGCCGGTAAGTATTCGTTTCCCAGTTTCACTGAAGCAAATGAAAAGCGGGCCAGTAATGGCCCGCTTTTCTGCCTTTCGCGAATGATCGTAGCGCCTATCGGACAGCTTATCCCGGGACTTTCGTCCCCGAAATCCCCAGATGTGTCGGATGAAATACCCCAAATACGATGTTTTAGACTATTGCAGACAGTAGCGGCTCCTCTTCCATTATCCGTATTATTAACAGCAATTTGCCACTTCTCGCCTGCGAACTTGCTTCACATTCTGGAGAACTGAATAACCTAATGAGGCTCTTAGCAGTCGCACTGGTATCTATCTTATTTTTGGAGTCTTCGCTGAACGCCGCTCACCCGCTCTCAAGTCTGCTCGTTGGCGGTGACGCTGAGTCAATAAAAATCGTCTCAGAGGGAGAGAAGGCTCCCAACTTCACCCTGCCGTCACAGGACGGAAGCTCAATCTCGCTCGATCAATATCGCGGAAAGTGGGTGGTGTTGTACTTCTATCCCAAAGATTTCACTCAGGGGTGCACGATTGAGGCCCACAACTTCCAGCGGGATGAAGCACAATATCAGTCAAAGGGAGCAGTGATTCTGGGTGTTAGTCTTGATTCAAGCGATTCGCACAAGGAATTTTGCGCCAAGGAAGGGTTAAACTTTAAGCTCCTTTCCGACCAGTCGGCGAAGGTTGTCAATCAGTACGGCAGCCTGACTGAGTTTCAAGGCAAGAAATACGCGGCCCGCAACACTTTCATCATTGATCCTGACGGAGTCGTGCGGAAGATTTTCAAAGGAGTAAAGCCCAACGGGCACAGTCAGGAAGTGCTGGTCACGTTGGCGGATCTGCAGCACGCAAAGGCCTAGGGTTCCCCGGTTGGATTGCATTCCCGTTTAGAGCGAGGAAGCGATACAAATCATAGGCGATTCGCGGCAGAAGGAATTTGAGCAGCTCGCGCTTATACATCTGCGCGCGCTGCTGCGGGCCGCAGTGCGTCTGGCACGCGATGTAGCGATCGCAGAAGATCTGGTGCAGGACGCGATGCTTCGCGCGTGGCGCCACTTTGACCGGTTTCAACCGGGAACAAACTGTAAGGCATGGCTGTTTCGCATTATGCTGAACTGCTGGACCACGCGTCATCAGCAGATCCGGCAAGAGGCGATTCAGTTTTTTCCGGAACAGTACGCGGAAAATACCGACGGTGAACGACGTCCCCCGACGCGATTCACCGCGGAGGAAATTCAGAACTCGATCGATCTGTTGAACGAGGAGTATCGAACTGTGCTCCTACTGTTCGCGGTTGAAGGGTTCTCCTGTAAGGAGATTGCAGAGATCTTGGGTATCCCGATTGGCACAGTGATGTCGCGGCTCTCACGGGCACGCACGATGGTGAAGAGCGATCTGTCGAAGCGCGAAGCGCGTTACATGAAAGTGAAAGCAAGACTATGAACTGTACATACAGCGACCAAGTCACCGACGCTTACCTTTCGGGGGAAATTGAAGGCCCCGAGTGGCGCACCCATCTGGGCAAGTGTCCGGAATGCGCCGCGAAACTAGCGGCAGAATCGGATTTCGACCTCGTTATCAAGCACGCCGTGAATGAAGAACGGCTGCAAACCAGGCAGCTCGAGGCCCATGTCCGCAATGCCATCCGAAACTCTTCCCCTTGGAAGTCTCCGGTCATGGTTCTCGTGCGGTACAGCGTTGCCGCGACTGTCATTTTCGCGACGCTTTTGGTCGCAACCTTCGGTTATGCCAAAGGACGAATGGATTTAAGCGCGACCTGTGGCGACGCAGTCGACGATCATCAGGAAGAAGTGATCGGCAAAGCTCCCAGGAAATGGAAGGTCGACGACAAGGACGTGCAGGCGCTGGCGCAAAGAGTGGTTGGTGATCCCCAGGCTCCGCAACGCGTAGCCCCGGCTGGCTATCACCTTGTTGGCGCTCGCGTTTGCGTGCTTCATGGCAAGCGGTACATGCATCTGGACTATTCCGACGGCATGAACCAGGTCTCGCTTTTCCTCCGCCACCAGGACAATCAACGCTTTACCACTCGCGTTCTCAGCTGGTTCCAAAACAATTCACCTGCCGCGCAAAAGGTAGACGGCCTCACAGTGGGCTCCGTCCAGAAGCACGACATCGCTTTGGTGCTGGTTTCGGCCTCCTCCGTTCCCGAAGTTGAGAAGGTCGTCAAAGAGGCTGGGAGTCGTCTCTAGTTTAGGAATGGCTGAGCAAGTTTGCTATTTCATCATCCTTCTCATGCCAAACTCGATGATTTGAGGGCACAGTTCATAAGCATGGCTAAGCAGCCATCCGTGCCAGGGAACGAAGACCTCACGCGTGCCGCGCAGATATCCACGCAGAATGGCTCGAGCGCAACGTTCGGGCGAGATTCCCTGCTGCACCGCATCGCCCAGACGTTTGCCTTCACTCCCCCGCACTGTGTTAGCGCCGAAATTCGTGCGGATGCGGCCTGGGCAAACGCTGATCACGCGGATGCCGCTTGGTTCCAGTTCGAGCCGCGCAGCTTCACTCACAGCATTCAGTGCGTGTTTGCTGGCGCAGTAGGCGCTCATGTGCGGCACAGGCAGATGTCCAACGATGCTGGAGATGTTGATGATCGTGCCTCCGCCCTCTGCCTTTAAAATCGGCGCCACGAGTTGCATACACTCAATTGCGCCAAACAGGTTGGTTTCGAACAGAGCGCGGCACTCGTCCATTGACATCGAGGCCACTGAATCCATTAATCCGTAACCGGCGTTATTGATCCAGGCGTCGATCTTCCCAAAACGGTTCTTAGCCGCAGATACCAGAGCTTTGATCTGGCTACGATCGCGCACGTCGCAAGCGACCGCCGCCGTACGATCGATGTCTCCTACACGCCTCCGGGCCTCCTCTTGCCGCGCGAGATCGCGCGAACTCATCACCACGCGGGCTCCTTCAACGAGAAATGTGCGAGCAATGGCCTCGCCGATTCCCATGGAAGCGCCGGTTATCACCACTACTTGATCGCGGCAACGCATGGCTCTCGTTGTATCTGCACAATGCAAGTGGGTCAAGCCTGCTCTAGAATCGAACGAATGAGCGAGCTTCTCCCATTGTTTCCGTTGGAATTAGTTCTATTTCCGGGAATGGCTCTGCCTCTGCACATCTTTGAGCCGCGATACAAGGAGATGATCGGCGAGTGCCTCGACCGCGACTCGCCGTTCGGGATAGTCCGTGCCATCAAGGATGGCATCGCTCAGATCGGTTGCTCCGCAGAAGTAGTAACCGTCGTAAAGAGGTATGAAGACGGCCGGCTGGATATCGTCACCCAAGGTGCACGTCGATTCGAGGTGCTTGAGATCTTGCAGGAGCGTTCCTTCCTTCAGGCCGACGTCAAATTTCTGGTAGAAGAATCGGATGGGCCATCCGAAACCAAAGAGAAAGTGTTGGATTTGCATCATTCGCTGCTGCTAATAGCCGCGAGCGGACAGGCAATCCCAACGATCGAACCTCCTGAAGATCTCCTCTCGTTCTATCTGATCTCGCAACTCCCAGTCGATCTGGACTTCAAACAAACCATTCTCTCGATGCCTTCGGAAGCGAGGCGGCTGGCGACGCTCATCGAATACTACGAAGCCATCCTGCCAAAGCTGGGGAAAATGGTGCAGGCGAAGAAGAAAAGCGGATCGAATGGGCATGTGATGTGAAGCGGCAATAAGCGATAGGCAATCGGCAAGGCGGATCGCGGCCTGTTTAGCCTATTGCATATCGCCTATTGCCTACCGCGCGCCGACGCGTTTTTCGCGCCCGCGTATAATTTTCTTGAGGTGATCTCATCTGTAATGAACCTCCCTACCACTCTGGGTGAACTCCGGAAAAGTGAATTTAGCGAACAGAGACTGCGCGCTCGTCGTGTGAAAGATGAATTGCGCGACAACCTGATCGCAAAACTGAAAACCGGTCAACCGATCTTTCAAGGCATCGTCGGATACGAAGATACCGTTGTTCCACAGGTCGTTAATGCAGTTTTATCGCGGCACAATTTCATCCTGCTCGGCCTCCGCGGACAGGCGAAGAGCCGCATGTTGCGCGCTCTTACCGGTCTGCTCGATCCGCATCTTCCGTACGTGAAGGGATGCGAGATTCACGACAATCCCTATGAGCCTCTGTGCCGGCAGTGCAAACACCTCATCGCCGAGGAAGGTGATGAAACGCCGATTGCATATTTGAGTCCACAGGAGCGCTACGTTGAGAAGCTGGCAACTCCGGATGTCACAGTAGCGGATCTTATTGGCGATATCGATCCCATCAAGGCTGCGCGGGGAGGACTCGATCTCGCGAGCGAACTCACTGTGCATTACGGATTACTGCCACGGGCCAATCGTGGAATCTTTGCCATCAACGAACTGCCCGACTTGGCGGGCAAGATCCAAGTAGCGCTCTTCAACATCATGCAGGAAGGCGATGTGCAGATTAAGGGCTACCCGGTGCGCCTGAATCTCGATGTGGCTCTGGTCTTTAGCGCCAACCCCGAAGACTACACCGCGCGCGGAAAGATCGTTACGCCTCTCAAAGACCGCATCGGCTCCGAAGTCCGGACGCACTATGCGGACTCACTGGAAGAAGGCGTCGCCATTACCAGGCAGGAGGCATGGGCTGAGCGCAATGGCCATCCGCTGCACGTCCCACAGTTCATCCGCGAGATCGTGGAACAGATCGCCTTCGCGGCCCGGGAAGACAAGCGCGTCGATAAGCGATCTGGCGTAAGCCAGCGCCTTCCGATCTCGACGATGGAGAATGTGATCTCCAATGCCGAGCGTCGCGCATTGCGCAATGCCGAGAGTACCGTCGTTCCGCGCATTAGCGACATCTACAGCGCCATTCCCTCCATCACCGGCAAACTCGAACTCGAGTATGAAGGTGAATTGCGAGGAGCAGACACGGTGGTTCGCGATCTGATTCGACTCGCCGTTGCTAAAACGTTTGACTCGTATTTCAAAGATGGCAACATGCAGCAAATCACGCAGTGGTTCGATCTGGGAGGCCAGCTGAAATTTTCCGATACCGCCGGCGCCGCCGAATTGCTCGATGGACTGAAACACATACAGGGTCTCACGGAGAAGCTGAACGCGGTTGACGTGAAGCCGAAGGACAAACCCGAACTTGTAGTTTCCGCGGCGGAATTTCTGCTTGAAGGCTTGTACGCACACAAACGCATTGGAAGAAGCGAGGAGCGCGTCTTCACCGCTCCGGAGAAGCAGCATCATGCGGAGAAGGCGATTGGACGCGATGAAATCCCGGCGCGGAATCGAAGGCCGTACAACTAAAAAGGACCGCCGCGCGCCCTCGCGCGGGTGTTGGTCTCGGAGTGCTAGCAGGATGCGTACTGACGCGTACTAGAGATAGGAACGCTTAGCTCTATTTGGGCTTTCTGGTGAAATCACCGAAAATCCGCGCGAGGGCGCACGACGGTCCTTGAACTCAGCGGATACCGCGCCGGTACGGCGCCATGGATTGTATGAAATTCATCAAGTACTCCAAGTACGTTGCCGATCCTGCTGGGGAGATGAGCATGGAAGATCTGCTCAATGCGCTCTCCAACTATCTGCTGCAGAGCGGGTTTCAGGATTCCTGGTACTTCTACGAATTCAATGAAGGCGAGCAGACACTCGAGCAACTCCGGCAGGCGATTCAGCAAGCGCTTGAATCCGGCGACATGCTTGACGAGAACATGCGCGAGCAGCTCGAGCAAATGCGTGCCGATGGTCAGCTTGATGAACTTATCGAGAAGTTAATCGACCGTATGGAGCAGGAGAACTACATTACGGTCGATCAGCCCTTCGATCGCTCCCAGCAATCGAACCTCCCTGGACAAACCGGGGAAATGCAGCAAGGCCAGGTCAAGTTTGAGGTCACCGACAAGGGCCTCGACTTTCTGGGATATCGCGCTCTGCGGGATCTTCTCGGCTCTCTGGGCAAATCCAACTTCGGACGTCACGACACGCGCGACATGGCTACCGGTATCGAGTCGAGCGGCGCATCACGCCAATACGAGTTCGGCGACACTCTCAACCTCGACATTACCGCCACATTATCAAACGCAATTCAGCGCGATGGACTTAAAGTTCCACTTGAACTCGAATATTCGGACCTTCAGGTGCATCAGTGCGAATATCAGTCTTCGTGCGCGACTGTGCTGATGCTTGACTGCTCGCATTCAATGATCCTCTACGGCGAAGACCGCTTCACTCCGGCGAAGAAAGTTGCGATGGCGCTCTCGCAACTGATTCGTACGCAGTATCCCGGCGATTCCCTTTCTCTCGTCCTGTTTCACGATTCGGCCGAAGAGCTGCCGCTTTCACAGCTCGCGCGTGTGAAAGTTGGTCCGTATTACACCAACACTCGCGAGGGCTTGCGCATGGCACAGCGCATTCTCGACCGCCAGCGTAAGGACATGAAGCAGATCATCATGATTACTGATGGCAAGCCATCGGCGCTCACGCTCGAAGATGGCCGGATTTATAAAAACGCCTTTGGGCTGGATCCGCTGGTTGTGAGCCGGACTCTGGAAGAGGTCTCTCGGTGCAAACGCGCTGGGGTGATGATCAATACTTTTATGCTTGCTTCGGATTACGGACTGATTCAGTTCGTGCAGAAGGTGACGGAGATGTGCAGGGGAAAGGCGTACTTCACCACTCCGCATACCTTGGGCCAGTATCTGCTGATGGACTATATGTCACGGAAGACACGGACGATTCACTGACTCGTGCAGGTATGTGGCGGTGCCGCTATGGAATGAGCGGCTTACATTTTTGTCACAGGATTCGGAGGAGGAGCCTGTCCCTGGGCAACCTCTTCCCGTCGCACGGCTGCTTCGGCAGCCTGGAAGCCGAGCTTGGAATGAGTTCCGTCGCAGAAAGGTTTGTTCACGGAACCACCGCAGCGGCAGAGTGAGAATGCGGGCTTCCCGGTGAGGTCCCATTCGCGACCTTCAGCGTCGACCAGCTTCACCGGTCCTTCGACTCGATACGGTCCATTCGGTTTTACCGTGATCTTCACTTCCGCCATCATTGGCCTCGCTTTCTGTCTTCAGTGTAATTGAGAGTGTAGAACTGGACACACATTTGGATGCGCAACCATCCTCGTAGAGACGCAGCATGCTGGTTCTCTACCATGCAGCATAGAGACATTGGCGCTCTACTTCCTGAAAGCAACATTAATCAACAATTTCTCTCCACTCACGTCCACAACATTGCAGAACGTTCGTTCGCCGTGACGGCTGAAGTCCAGGGACACGCGGCTCTTGCCGATGTTCAGATTGCTGATTCGCAGGTAGTCGAGCCAGTCGGGCAGCATCGGATTCACGATATTTAATTCCTTGCGATGCGCCGATGGGCGTATGCCGAGCAGCGATGTGAGCAGGAGGAAGAAGGCTCCGGACGCCCATGCCTGCGGTGAACAGGAGACCGGATAATGCACGGGCTCATCGTTTTCATGCCGCTGCACTCCACAGAAGAGTTCGGGCAATCGGTAATCACGAAAATTTAGTGCAGCCTGATAGAGCGCCGTGAAGATCTGCTTAACTTCATCTCTAAAACCATACAAAGCCATTCCGTGACCGATAAGCGAGTTATCGTGAGGCCAGACTGAGCCGCGGTGATAGCTGAGCGGATTGAACACACGTTCTGAGCGGGCCAGCGTGCGCCATCCCCAGCCTGACTGCATGTCGTCTCTCATCAGGCGCTCCACCACCAGCCGCGCACGATCTTTGGCGACCGTTCGAGTGAAGAGGAGATGCCCCGCATTCGAAGAGATCACCTCCATGGGTCTCTTGGCACTGTCTAGTCCCATCGCGTAGAAGTTCTCTTCTGGCAGCCAAAACGCCTTTTCAATTCTCTTAGCGAATTCCGTGGAGCTCTTTCGCAGCTTGTCGGCCCGCATCGTATCGCCAACGAGCCGCAGCAGTTGCGCCATGCGGTACTGGGCCTCATGGCAGTACCCCTGCACCTCCACGAGAGCGATTGGCGGGTTGGCCATGCTGCCATCGCGATGCATGTTTGCGTCCCACGAATCTTTCCAGCCCTGGTTAATAAGTCCTTTCGGCGATCGCCGCTTGTATTCGACTAGTCCATCGCCGTCGAGGTCGCCGTAGTTCTCGATCCAATCGAGAGCGGAACGAGCTGCGGGCAGGAGTTCCTGCACTAGCTCAGCGTCTCCTGTCCAGTTGAAAGTCTCGCTGAGCAATATGAGAAATAACGGTGTGGCATCAACGGACCCATAATAAGGACTGAATGGCATTTCCCCGGCGCGGGTCATTTCGCCGGTCCTATATTCATGGGGAATTTTTCCCGGCTCTTCATCGAGCCAGTCATTCGATCGCTTTCCCTGATATCTGGCCAGCACACGCAGCGTCTCGCAGGCGAGCCGCGGATTGAGCAGCAAGGACTGATACGCGGCGATCAGAGAGTCGCGACCGAACATCGTCGCAAACCATGGAATACCGGCAGCGAGAATGTGCTGATCGCCGTCAGGAATCTGTAATGCATGGAAATCGGCAGTGCAGGTTTGCATTGCATGATCGAAGATGTCGTTGCTGCTTTCGAATCTGGTGGATGCCTCTTCCCAGCGGCGATATGTTTCCCGCCTCTCCCGGAAGCCCAGCACAACGCTCTTTTCCTTCGAGCGAGCAGGCTTATCGCCGACCCGGCAAGTAATCGTGTTCAACAGTTCACGGAATCCGGTTGCCGGAACTTTGAGCCGCCACCGAAGGAAAGGACTCTCTACCTCATCTGGTGGCGTTTGAAAGCGGATCGTCGTCTCCCGGGCTATCCCGTCCAGACCGACGTAGAAGAAGACCAATGAATCTCCCTGGAGCTTAGGCTTGTAGTAGTGTCCGGACTTATTGCGCGCACATCCACGCACCTGGAAAACATCGACAAAATCCGCCTCCACTGCTATCTCAACCAGCAGTTCCGCTTCCGACTGATTGAAATTGGAGAAAGTAATTGAGTCATAAAACACATCGGAAACGAGAAGCTGCTGGCGGCGAATGTAAACTGTGTTTTCCGGCAAATCGAACGAATTGATCTGTGCAAGAGTGGTGGTAGTAAGTTCTATTTTTGAGGCAAAGGTCTTCTCTGTGCTGGAGGAGAGGACAACGGTTCTTTGTCCTCCTATCTTCAGCTCGAGCCTGCTCAGGAAGCGCGTATCGTCGTGAAAGAAACCAACGTCAGGAGCTCCCGGCGGCGTGATATCTCCGGCAACCGTGGTGGAGAGAAAGGTCTTTCCATTAATCAGAGTAAGGTTATTGACTTTTCTCGGCTCATGAACGAGAAAGCCGAGCTGTGGTTCGGGATACGGAGAAGCTACTTCCTCGAGTTCGTCGAGGGGAATTCTGGTGGCCGTGCTCATGCCGCCGTTCCGGGCTCGATCGTGAAGGATATCGTGTCTGTCTCGGGCAGTACCAAATCAGCGTTCGTAATTAATGACTCGTACAAGCGCGCGTAGTCTTTGGCCATCTTCTCAGTAGAAAAATTCATTTCCGCGTAATGCCGGACGGAAGCGCTCGGGATGGACAGGTTGCGAATGCGTTCCACCATCTGATCCGCGTTCTCACAGACGTAGCCTGATATTCCATCGCACACTACTTCAGCTACCGATCCGCCACGCAGCGCGATTACGGGCGTTCCGCAAGCCATGGCTTCGATCATCACTAATCCAAAGGGTTCGTCCCATTGGATCGGAAACAGCAACGCCATAGAATTCCCGAGGAGTTCATTCTTGATCTGCTGATCGGCCTCGCCAATGAACTCGACAAATTTGCCGTCTATGTGCGGCTTGACTTCATTCTCGAAGTAATCCTTGAACTGTGGCTGTACCTCGCCGGCCATCCTGAGCGGAATGCCGAGTTTTTTGGCAACTTCGATCGCAATGTGGGGGCCCTTGACCGGAGCAAATCGGCCAATGAAGCTCAGGTATGGCTGCTTCTGCTTCTGAAACTGATAATCGTCCATCGAAATTCCATGATGGATCGTCGTCATCTTCGGCATCGCCTCAAACGACTTCTGAGAATCGCTGATCATGACGTAGTTGATGTCCGGATACGAGGCATAGAAGTCACTCAGAAGATTCTGCCGGGGATGATGCACCGTGTACACGACTGGAACGTTCACAAAACGGGTAGCCGCCAACCCCGGCGCGTTGTTCAGGTGAAGGATGTCGCAATCGTGCATCGCATCTTCGACTGCCCAGAAGGTGTGATTCACGTCTTTCAAGTTTGAGAAGATCTCGCCTTCGAGAGGCCATTCTGATTTCGGATAGAGAAAGCGGACCTCCACCTTGGCAGTTGAATCCCCTGTTGCGTATAAAACCACATCGATTCCGTGCGCTTTTAGACTCTGCACGAGATAACCGACGAAGAGCTCCGTTCCGCCATATCGTTTTGGGGGAACTGGAATGAACGGAGGAGCGACTACAGCAACTCTCATTGGACTCCTTGGGTTGGACTGTGGGGCAGACTACGTGCTGCTTCACCGGATGGAGCTTCTGTTTAGATGCGGAAAAGGATGGTAGCGTTGGCGCGCAACTCGGCGCCGATGATTTAACTCACCTGCACAACTTCTTCTTCCTGCTGCGAACCAGGAGTAGCGATTTCGCGCTTCTGAATTGGCGCGCCAATGGCCTCTTCAAATTCAATAGCCCGTATCTCGCTGGTGTGCTTAGCCAGAGCTCTCGCTTGGGCAGCATCGCCGATGGCGCGCAGCTCCGAATCCGGCAACGCCAAATATCGCTCGACGTCCTGAGCATCGGCCGCAAGCAGGATCTCACGTCCCGGAATAAAGAAGGAATCGAGCCCTGGCCAGTTGTCTGAAACGATGACTGCGCCGCAAGCTGCGGCCTCAAAAAGACGCACTGAAGGCGAGTAGCCAGCGATAACCATCTCGCGCCGAGTAAGATTCAGTGTAAGCCGCGAAGATGAATAAAAGCGAGCGTGCCATTTTGGATTTAGGTGTGTAATCCGCCGGACATTTTTTGGCCAGCGGATACGCTTTGGATATTGCGATCCAGCGACTGTGAAGCTCGACTCCGGAGAGTCGGTGGCGGCGCGTACAAGTAGCTCTTCGAGCTTCGCCTGCCGATCAGGGGCATACGTACCCATATAACTCAGGTCACATGCGAAACGCTTGTTTGCGGGAAAGCGATGATATTCACATGGATCGAAAGAGCAGTAGAGGGGAAACGCCGATTTTGCCCCGAACTTCTCCTCGATTTCGCGCAGCATCGGCCCGCCGGTGAAGCTGAAATAAATATCGAATCCAGACAGCTGCGCTGCGGTTACATAGTCTGTACTTCCCTTTTGCCCGAGGTTGGCGATCGTGATCGGCGTATCGATGTCGTAAAAGGTTTTCGCGCCAGCTCGGCTGTCGAGCAACTCGTCGATGGCGACTACTCCATCCGGAAAGTATGAACCGACCATTCCCACATCGGCATCGGCCAGCTCTTTGCGCGCCTTGCTCGACACGTCTGACCAGTTGTCATAAAGGATCAGCCGGCAGTAGGGCGGCTCGGGGAGATCGCGATTATGGGCGTACCACTCCGTTTCCTTTTCGAAAAATACGATGTCGTGCTTGCGTTCATGTAAAGCTTTAAGGAGTGCACGGAAGGTGGTGGCGTGGCCGTTGCCCCAGGCAGAAGTAATCGATAAACCGAAGACAACGATCTTCATAAGCGGCTACGCTACTGCGCTCTGCTGGTTTTCGACGCGCGCCAGGAGTTCAGATAACTGTTCCGCGCGCTGAGCGTAGGTGTGGTCCCGTAGAGCGCGCCGCCGCATGGCGGTTCCGATTTGCGCAGCACGCTCATCACTCGTATTTCTCAGAACGTCCACGATTTCGTTCGCATCTGAGACCAATAGGATCTCTTCGCCCGGTTCAAAGAAAGTTTCGATTCCGGTCCAGGCATCAGTCACAACACATGCGCCCTCTCCAGCAGCTTCAAAGACACGGGTTGGCGGAGAGAAACCAACGCTCGCCATGGAGTCTCGATTGAGATTCAATACCATGCGAGCCGAGCAATTTACGCGGTTGTGATCTGAGGTGCCGACATGTCCAATCCACCGGATATTTTCTGGCAAACGCTTCCCTTCCCAGCCCTCGCCTCCCAAGATGAAACTTAGTTCAGGCGCAAGGTGCGCTGCCGCGATAAAGAAATCTTCTACCCTTCGTTCCCTATCGGGAAGGCGGTTGGCGACAAATACGAGGTCGCACTTCAGCGATGAATCCTTTGGCGCCGGATGGTGAGTGGTTGGATCCAGGGCGTTGTAGATTGCACAACAATCGCGTGCGCCCAGGCGGCGGTAATGATTTACAACTGGTGGTCCGCCCCCATAGGTCAGAATCAGGTCGTACTGAGGAATGAGTAACCGAAATGGGTCACTCCGGTCCTGCTCGATACGGGAGAGGGTTGCGGGAGCATCAACATCCCAAAAGACGCGAATGGCAGCGCTTTCAATTTCACGTGCTACTGCAAATTCCAGTTCGGGGTCGTCAACTCCTACGCCGCTGTGCTTGATAACGAGGTCCGCTCGGGCAGCCTGCTCGAAGATTTTCGAAAGGTCTGATGGGCTCGAATACACCAGACTCTCGACATAGCTGTAGTCGCCCGGATCGCGCCGCTGCTGTCGGCCATAGGCATCGGGTTCTGCGAAAGTGATCTGATGACCCAATCGGGCGAGGTTACTGTAAATGCCCCGATAGTAGGTTGCGGCTCCGTTCCAGTATGAGGAGGTAATGCTGGAACCGAAGACGAATATCTTCACTATGCGCACTCCTCGTAGATGCCCAGCAACTGTTCTGCGCGATGACCACAGGTGTGGTGCTTTTCGATCGTCTCTCGTCCACTCACTCCGAGCTGCGCGCGTGCGGCATCGTCGCGGAGAAGGGCTTCTATCGCCGCGCGCATGCTTGGGCCATCAGGCACGCACAGGTAGTCTTGCCCAGGTCGGAACATATTTTCGGTATCCGTCCAGGGCGAGCACACTAGTGGCGTTCCGCAAGCGAGCGCCTCAAAGACGCGGATCGTTGGGATCCCACTTAAGCCATTGGCATACTGACGCCGTGGAACATGCAGCGTAAGAGCGCTCCTGCTGTACACCTGTGGAGCCTTCAAGTTGGGCAGATAGCCGCGGTATTCAATTCCGGACTGGCGCAATTGCTCGAGCGCGTTTTCTGGATAGCGAACTCCGTATGCAACGATTCGGCGACCCTGCAACGCACTGGCTGGCTGGAGCAGAAACTCCATCAACTCACGCGTACGCTCATCATCACCCCAGTTGCCGATCCAGAGGACATCGGTCTCCTGTTTTTCACGTCGGGGAGCAAAAACCTCGGCATCGGCAGCTTCGTGAAAAGTCCAAACCCGGGGCACACCGAATCCGTCCGCATAGATTCGACGGATGGCCTCGCCGAACGCTAGTACCCCGTCGACTTTGTGCAGGTGAAATTTCAGGATTTCCCTCGGCCTCGTGTAAGCGCGGTGATGTGTGTCGTGGAACAGGGCCTTGAATCCGTACTTTTCCTTGAATGCGAGCACCTTGTTGGCGACCGAAGGGTCATTCCATTCGTGGATGAGAACCAGGTCTACTTCCTTGAGCTCTTCCTCCAGGAAGCCTTCCAAGGTCGCGTCGTTCTTGTAGAAGTGGATATCGAGCTCGGAGTAGATCCGCCGAAAGTCGTCGACGGCTTCAATCGCGGTCTCACCTTCCTGGCGAATGAGATTGGCAAGCGACCATGCGCCCAGCTCCTCGTACGAGCGAACCTGATGGCCAAGACGAACCAATGCGCGCGACAATCCGCGCAGGAAGTGCGCGTTGCCATGGTTCCAGTCAGATACGAGAGAGTGTGCGAAGACCCGAATTCGCAGCTTGCCGTTCAAGCGGCCGCAACCTCCGAATGGACTAGGGAACGGTAATGGGCTAGATAGCTTTCGGCCATCTTCTCGGAACTGAACTGCCTGCGTGCTCGCTGCAGGGCACGATCTCCATATTCCGAACGCCGCAGGGGGTTAGATGCAAGTTGCTGAATTGTGAGTACCAGGCTGCCGGAATTGTTTTTCTCGAAGTAAATCGCGTCTTCGCTCCAGACCTCGCGGAATGTTTCTATGTCATTCGCAATGATCGGGCAGCCTGACAGTGCAGCTTCCAACGGCGCTAGACCGAAGGGTTCGTAGCGCGAGCTGGCGACGTAGATGGACGCTCCCGCAAGCAATTGGCGCAGTTGCTCTTCGGATTGAGGTCCAATCACGCGAAGATTGGCGAGGCGACCCATCGATTGAGCCGAGGCAATGGCTCCTTGGGGACTCTGTTCGGATCCCACCAGGATTGTCTGCAACGGAAGGTCATCACGAAGCAATAAGTTCGCCTGTTTACCCGCATCCCAGAGCCTTCCGATCGAAACTGCGTAATGTTGCTTCGCCGCATTGGCGACGAAGAGTCGTGGGTCGCGACCGTTGTACACGACGGCTTTCTTCCCAGGCTCGCCATAGTGATGGCACGCCTGGTCCAACATCCAGTGAGTAGGAGCGATTACCAGATCGGCTCGAGCGAAACCGCGAACTACGTTCTCGCGGTACTGCCGAATCCAATCGTTTGCCGGTGGCTCGACACCATGTACGGCAACCCACCAGCTGACGACGTCGCTATGGGCGACCACGATTTTGGGTTGCCCGCAGTCAAGGCTCCCATAATAGAACTGATTGAAATGAAGTAGATCGGGCTTCGTTTCCGCGATGAGAGATCGAAGAAGTTCGGCAGATTGCTCTAAGTCGGATTGCGCGTCCTGCATCCACTCCAGACGGAACGCGGTTGGGTAGTACGACACTAATGGAAGGTCATCGAGCCACTTGGATTGCTGTGCCGATGGAATCTCCCCAAAGCTCACCAGAGTAATGCGGATCCCCTGGCGAGAGAGCTGCGTGACCAGTTCGCGGGCAAAGGTCCAGACGCCGCCGATGGTATCCGCAGTCATCAATACGTGCATTCAAGATCCTCGATCGCGGCCGGCTGCTGCTCCTGGATATCGCTGAAACCCTTGTCCTGAAATTGGGACATGTAGAAGTGATGTGCCCGCTCCCAGGCACTGTCGTCGGGCGACTCACCGAACGTTTGCACGTAGAGAGGACTGCCGGGAAACGGAAACATCGGAACAGGCTCGCTGACCCACACGCCGTGTGACTTCAACTCGTCCTGCCATTTGCGAATCTGGACCTTGTCGTCCTGCTCCGTAAGGATCAGATTCGCCTGTACCCAGGGAATTCGCTGGCGCGCATAGATCAATAGCTCACTAATGCGGCAGGTATCGATCCGGCAATTCTTGTTCAGCTCTTCCCTGCCCTGTTCAGTAATTGATTCCACACCACATTCCATCGAAATACAGTGGGCGCGACCAAGTAGATCGAGTGTCTCCTCGGTCCAGAGATCGATTCGCGTTTGGAAGCCAATCTTCACCGGTCGTTCGGCGATGCCTTCGAGCAATCGCAAGACATTCTTACTGACGCCAAATATTTCATCGATAAAGTAGATGTAGCCGACTCCGCGGGCTATTAGGTGATCGATTTCGATGAGTACTGCGTCCACCGAGCGCTCACGGAATTTGTTGCGGAATAATGTCTTATTGCAGAAGGTGCATGACCATGGACAGCCGCGTGCGAACTCGAGTTCAGCACCTCGGGCTTGCCCACTAAAGACATGGTGACAATGCCCGTGGAGTTCGACTGGATAGTTGTGGAAGTCGAGCGCACTGAGCGCCTTCATATCTGTGACTCCCAATGCGGAGCTGATGTGTTCGCCTTTGTCATCGCGCCAGCAGCAACCGACGATCTCCTGCCAAGGCTTGTAGGCGAGCTGCGGCAAGGTCTGATCAGGTTCCCCGCGCAACGCGAGATCACATTTCGTCTTGCGCAACGTAGCACCAGGTGTTGCCGACGGATGAGGACCGATTGCTACGTGCGTCCCACTGCTGCGCAGAGCTGAAAACCATTCTCCCGGCACGCGCAGCTCAGGCGGCGGACAACGCCAGAAAAGGTACGACGGAGCAGTCGGGATTACCAGGAAGTCAGGTCGAAAATCACGAATTCGCGGCGAAGCCTCAGTGGTAGTGAGGTTCTCGACCTGAGCGTCCACAAGCAAAGCTTCACTTCCTGCCTGAAGCACCTGGTCGAAGGCGAAGAGCAACTCCAGGGGGTAGTGTGGCTCCTGACAGCCGAAGTAAGTTGAACCTGTGAAGTTCCAATTTGGGTTTATGAAAGCGTACCGCATCAGGCTGCCCTCTCAAGCAACGTGGGTGACAGAACGGGTTCGGCACGCTGCCGGACCGGAATATCGCCGAAGAATTCACGATGCTCTTGCCAGAATTGGTGGATGGCAGCCAACGTTTGGCGAACCGAGGAACGCGGCTTCCAGCCGGTGTGCCGAGCTAACTTCGAGTAATCGCTCACGTAAATCTGTTGATCTCCGGCCCTGCGGGGGCCCGTTGTGTACTCCAGCCGCTCGCCGGTGAGAACCTCGATCTCATCGATGAGCTCCATGAGGGAAATCGTGTTTTCTGGCCCGCCCCCCACGTTGTAAATCTGTCCAGCAGTTTGAGGCAATGACGTGCGCACCGCGTCGAATGCGCGTACCAAGTCCTTCACGTGAAGTACGTCTCTCACTTGATACCCGTCTCCATAAATGACGAGTCGACCGCCGCGCAATGCTGTGTAGAGGAAATGCGCTACCCAGCCCTGATCTTCATTCCCGTATTGCATCTCGCCGGCGATGCAAGACATGCGAAATACGACAGTGGGTAATCCGTACATTCGTGAGTACTCCCGAGCGTACTGATCTGCGGAGCCTTTCGAACAGCCATAGGGTGAATGGAAATCGAGTGGTTGCTCTTCAGAGACACAGGTGCGATGTGCATAGGCGTATCGTCCTCCTCTGAGCTCCAGTTGTTCCTCAAGCATCTCCCCATACACCTTGTTGGTGGAAGTGAATAGGATGAACGGCTGATTGCCAGAAAGGCGAGCACCTTCGAGGATGTTAAAGGTCCCTATAATATTGGTCTCGAAGTCGCACCTTGGGTTGGTGATCGAGCTTGTGACCGCGACCTGCGCTGCAAATTGATATATCTCGGTAGCCTCCCCGCAGGCGCGCTCGACTGCTGACGCGTTGCGCACATCGGCTACGGTGACGCGAAGCCGTCCAGATCGCCCAGCCGCTTTCCTCAGCAGCTCCAAGTTGTGCTGAACGCCCCGACGGGAGAGATTATCGAAGACATGCACGCTCGCCTCGGTTTCGAGGAGCACATACTGCGCAAGATTCGCGCCAATAAAACCTGCGCCGCCGAAGATCAGTACCGATCGCCTCTCTGAATGATTACTATCCATCTCTAGTTCCTCAACACTTGGCCCTGCTACGCCGTGAGACCGAAGGTTTGTAATTCCGCAACCATGCGCTCGGCCTTGTCCTCGGGAGTCTGCTCGCGCAGCCAATCAACCAGTTCAGCGACTCCATCCTCAAATCGGACTTTTGGTTCGTACCCGAGAAGTTCGCGTGCTTTGGAAATCTTTCCAAAACAATGGCGGATATCTCCAGCCCTGTACTTGCCCGTGATTTCACAGAATATCTGGAGGCCCATCGCTCGCGAGAGCACTGAGGCGACCTCACGAATCGAAATGGGCCGCCCAGACCCGATGTTGACGGCATGGCCGTTAGCTTTTTCCGATTCCATAGCGAGCAGATTTGCGTTCACGATGTCATGAACGCTGACAAAGTCGCGCATCTGGCGCCCGTCTTCGAAAACTAATGGCGCTTTTAGGTGCAGAAGACGAGAAGCAAAGATCGCAGCAACTCCGGTGTAGGGATTTGAGAGAGCCTGGCGCGTCCCATAGATATTGAAGTAGCGCAGAGCTACAACTGGCAGCCCATAGGTCCGGCCATAAAGCAGGCAGATCTCCTCCTGGTCCTTCTTCGAGAGCGCATAAACTGAGGTGCATTGCAGAGGTTTGCTTTCGGCCGTGGGCACAGGAGTAAGTTCAGCACCACAGTCCGGGCACTTTACCTCCCACTGTTTTCTAGCAAGCTGCCCGATGTTCCTCGGGGAGGGGACAGAATCGCCGCAGTTGGGGCAAAGATACTGCCCTTCTCCATAGATTGACATCGACGACGCCACTACTAGTTTTTCGACCCGCGCTTTTCGTTCGAGCAGCGCCTGTAGCAGCACTGCTGTACCTTGGGTATTCACTCCCATGTAGTCGGAGATCTGGTACATCGATTGGCCGACTCCGACGGAGGCGGCAAGGTGAAAAATGACGTCCACGCCTTCAATCGCTTTCCGAACTGCGTTCTCGTCCCGCATATCCCCGGCGACAAATTCCGCATTGCCGGAAAGATACGAGGGCACTCCACACCCATGAACCTGAGGAGACAAGTTGTCAAAAATGCGGACGTCGTGCCTCAGAGCGATGAGCGCATCAGCCAAGTGTGAGCCAACAAAACCTGCTCCACCTGTGATCAAGATTTTCTTTGTGATCATCTGCCTCAATTCACTTTCCAGTGTTGTTCTCACCTTAGAACCGAAGGCGCCGCCATTTCTTCCGGCATTGCGTAAGCCGAGTTCGTTCGAACAGGCGCAGGTGCATAGCGTGATACCGCCCATTGCGCGAATTCCGCGAACGTGTTTGGATCCTTCGGCGGACTCGTATAATGCGGCGCAATGCCTAGATGCTCTGGCGTAAAGCACAATGTGAGCGTCGTATTAAACGGCTCAAGAGCCTTCATCTGGCGGTCAAACCACAGCTCAGCGTTTTCACGATGGCTGTCGGCCCAACTCACCCCAGTCCGGAGATACCGAACTTTGAGTCTATGCAGCCACTCAACGGCTGAATCCAGTCGATGGTCTTCGTAGTGAAACCATTGACAGATTCCAAGTCCCTCAGGAAATTCCGCCGCTGCCATCTTAGGGGTTTCATCCTCACGCAATAAGCCCATGTAGTAGTGGCGGTAATAGGCGCTTCCTTCCGCTTCTTTATGGCGTGTAGTTGCAGTCCAGGAGGCCGGTAGATCAAAGAGACTGTACCAGTGAATGCGTTCCACATTCCCGAGCAGCAGCTCAGACATCCTCTGTAATCCGAACAGCTGAACCTCTTCGGCTCCGAAAGATGAGGCCCCGACTTCCGAAATCCAGACCGGGAGCTTTGTCACCGCCCTGATTTCATCCACCTTCGCGGGCCACTCGTTGACATTCCAGTGATTCCAGTCCAGAGGAAAGCCGTGGATTGCAACGACGTCCACGGCGTTCAGAATGCCATGTGAGCCCATCAGCTGAATGAAATTAGGATCGATAGGCGAGATCCCGCCCAGTACGATGGGCAGCTCGGGATTCACGCTGCGGATTGCCTTGCCTGCAGCAATTGCCATTTCCGCGAACTTCTTCCAGTCAGGATCGATTTTGAAATCCCAGTGGGAGAGGTTGTTGGGCTCGTTCCAGAGCATCACCGCTTCAACCATTCGTGCATTCCTCTATCGTTCTTTGAGACCTTACAAAGTTCCCGAAAGTTCAAGATCAAGTAGGTACTTACCATCCCGTTGCACGCGACGTGGTTCGCAGACGTAGGTTTCCGACTCTGGCTGGTCAAGGATTTGCAGACCCGAACTACGCAAGATTCCCTCGACCGCACCACGATTTGGGATCCACCAGTTCGTGTAGTCGCTCGCGTAGCTGTTCTCAATGAAGTACATGCAGGGGAAATCAGGATCCTGAAAGGGCTTCACATCCCAAAACTCGTAATCCCCGTTCCATGTTCGCTGTTCCATCGATCCGCGCATCATGCTTTGGAAGAAGAGCCTTCCGGCGACTTTCTTAATGATCTTGTCGAGAGCAAATAGCGGATATCGAAGGTGGTAAAACACGCCGAGGAACAAAACGTAGTCAAACTGTCCGGGGATTTGATCCACATCGTAGACCGAGCATTTCTGAAATTCGATTTTCAAGCCGAGAGTCTCGGCAGCAAAGCGAGCCTGATTCAGATAGCGCTCATCGACGTCCACTCCGAGGACCCTGCCTGCTCCGCGTTTCTTGAGGGCAATTGAATAAAATCCGGCGTTGCACCCGATATCCAGAACGGACGCTCCTTTTAGGTCCTCCGGGACGGCTTTCGAAATGTCCTTCCACTTTACGTTGGGAAAATCACCGAGGAAGTGATCTGGGGCTGTCCAGACTCCGTTGAGATTGATGTTATGAAACCAATCGCCTAGGGCGATGATTCGTCGGGTCAACTCTGGGCACGACTTCGCCGCCTCGACCTGGGGATCGTGAGCAGACGGGCTTGAACTCAGTGACTCGATGGTCAATTGGCTGTTTGTTTCAGCCTGCAATGTAAGATCTTCTCCCTAGGTTCATTCGGGTTTTTTCAATGAGGTTCGGAACCAACGTTGTGATGCTTGCCCAAACAGGAGGTTTAAGCCCGCACAACCGAGTGAGCAGTTAGAGCAAAGCGGGCCTGATCTGGATGCCCGTCTCATCGCGTCAAAACACGCCAGAAATTCTGTGTTATCAGTCAGATGAATTCGAATTAAGAGTCTGTAGTTGCAGGGGAGCTCGACGGCAATAATAGTTGTGATGCACGGTTTTTATATTGACGGAGTTTCCTGTAGAGAGTGGTCTTACCTATTCCTAGCATACGAGCCGCCAGCAATTTATCGCCTTTAGCTTCAGCCACTGCATTCAGGATTGCGTGGCGTTCAACTTCTGCTATCGGAAGCACGCGGCCAATACGTCTTATAGGCTCGCTGGTCGAGAATGATGGTAATGTTATGTTTCCGCTAACTTGACTGGGGAAGTCGATAGGCTCCAGCGTCCCTCCACTGCCCAGCGCCACCGCGCGCTCGATAAAGTTCTCCAGTTCGCGAACGTTCCCTGGCCAGGAATATGTCTTCAACATCCGCACTGCCTCGCGTGAGATTTTCTTCCTGGGCTGGCCGGTATTTTGGGCAATTCGATCAAGAAAGGCATTCACTAGCTCTTCAATATCGTCCATGCGGTCTCGTAAGGGAGGCAGTTTGATGGTGACAACGTTGAGGCGGAAATAAAGATCTTTGCGAAAGCGGCCTTCTTTTATCGCAGCCTCGAGCTCGCGATTCGTGGCTGCGATTACGCGAACATCAATGCGAATGCGCTTTGTACTACCGACGGGACGAATCTCCTTTTCTTGTAGGGCCCGCAAGAGCTTTCCTTGAACTTCCACTGGAAGTTCGCCAATCTCGTCGAGGAACACCGTTCCACCCTCCGCGATTCGAAGCAGTCCGTCTTTGGCCCTCTCTGCTCCTGTGAATGCTCCTTTCTCATGACCAAACAGTTCGCTTTCTAACAGTGTCGGAACCAGCGCCCCACAATCTACTGGGATAAATGGCCGCTCATGACGTATGCCGCTAAAGTGAATGGCCCGGGCGACGAGTTCCTTGCCCGTGCCGCTTTCTCCCAGAATGAGTACAGGATGGATGTTCGCGGACACTTTCTCGATGACCTTGTAGAGCTTCCACATCACTGCCGTCTTGCCGACGATGCCGTACGCTGCTTCGGCATCTATGGGTTCCCTGACTGCTACACGGGCTGTGCGAGAATGCTCCACGGCGCGCACGATTGTAGCTTCCAGGAGTTTTCCCTCCAAGGGTTTAGGCAAATAGTCAAATGCGCCCAATTTCGCGGCTTGCACCGCAGAGGCATAACTCGGATGGTCCGAGATCATAATGACTTGGGTTTCGGGATACCAATAATGAATGTGCCTCAGCAGCTCCAATTCCGCTCCTCCCGGAAGCTGCTCGCTGAGGAGGAGTACGTCGACTAGCCCTGATTCCAATACCTCGAGCGTAGCTTCAGAGTCGTGGGTGTTACGCAGCACCGAGCGGGCAGCCGCAGCTGTGTCACGGCACAACTCAAGTGATTCCAGATCTGTGTCGGCGACCAGCAGTTCGGATACCGGTGGCACACCGCTTGTAGAAGAAGAAGGGGGCATCGACAAATCACCCTGGAATGCTCAATGAATCGGAGCGGGAAACGAGTAGGAAGCTGGCGCGGTGCACTTAGTCCCCATTGCAGACGTGTTTCCAACGCCTCAATTGGACAGCTAAGTGATTACAAACGGGCGGGTTCCGTTTTGGTCACGTCCTCCAGCGAGTTTGGTCACTTTGGGAGAAGCCGCTGAGGAGCTATGACCAAGCTTGGCTGTATGTCACTGAGCTGATGGTGGAAATACGCCATTATTCTACGATTCCCAATTTGGAGAATATTCCCATTTAGGGAGCACTTTCTGGGACGAAATGGTGTCGCTGAAATCCTCCTGCCACTACCCTTGTTCTATTCCCAGGGCTTTCCGAAACGCGATAACATTCAGCTATAATGAAAGATTCCCTACCCCTTTCTGGATCTCACTGAAGTGTTCCGAAGCGGCGGGGAAGTCTTCCTAGGATGTCAAACGAGAGCATTGTTGTACGGGGTGCACGGGTTCATAACCTGAAGAACGTGGACTTTGAGATCCCGCACAATACCCTGACTGTCGTTACCGGAGTCTCCGGATCGGGCAAATCTTCTCTGGCATTCGACACAATCTACGCTGAGGGCCAGCGGCGCTATGTGGAGTCTCTGTCTGCTTATGCCCGTCAGTTCTTGGAAAGAATCGAAAAGCCTGATGTCGACCTGATTGATGGCATTTCGCCTGCCATCGCCATTCGGCAGAAAAACACTACTCGAAACCCCCGCTCAACCGTTGCGACTGCGACTGAAATCTACGACTATCTGCGTCTGCTATTTGCCCGGATCGGACGCACCTACTGCGTGAACTGTGGTATCGAAGTGAAGAAAGACACTGTCGATGAAGTGTTCACGGCATTGAGCCAATTGCCTGAGGACACGAGATTCCATGTGTTGTTCCCGGTTACAGCCGCTCCCGCTCCCGGTATCACAGGAAAGAAATCGCGCGGCAGGGTCAAGGCGGCAGGGACTAAGAAATCCGAGCTAAACGACCAGCTTAAAGAACGGCTCGGCGAACTCCGTCGTAGAGGGTTCAATCGGCTCTATCAAAACCAGAACATCTATGAATTCTCAACTCCCGAGTCGCTCTTGGAGATTAACTTCGCTCAGCCCTTGTTCGTTCTGGTGGATCGAATAGTGTTGGCACCAGACCAGCGCGCTCGCATCGTGGATGGGCTTGAAATCGGCTATCGCGAGTCGGGAGAGGCGGTCTTCGAGATCGTGCCGCGCGACGAGTCTCCCCGTCGTCAACTTAGGTTTACTCAGCGTTTCGAATGCAAAGACTGTGGGCGCAAGTATGAAGAGCCAGAGCCGCGGCTGTTCTCGTTCAATAATCCTTACGGAGCATGCCAGCGCTGTCAGGGATTCGGGAACACCATCGACTTCGATCTCAACCTGGTGATTCCCAATCCATTGCTTACGCTGAATGAAGGAGCGATAGAGCCCTGGACCAAGCCCAAGTACAAGACTTTCCAGGCGGAACTAAAGCGCTTCGCCAAAGTACACGACATTGCCATGAACCAGTCCTGGTGCGACCTCGAGAACGATCAGAGGACATTGATCCTCCAGGGTGACGGCAAGTTTCCCGGTATAACCGGCTTTTTTGCACTACTGGAGCGGAAGAAGTACAAGCTTCACATTAGGGTCTTTCTGAGTCGCTACCGAGGCTATGCGACCTGCCAGGATTGTCATGGCCAGCGCCTACGGGCCGAGGCGCGCAATGTGAAGATCGAGGGTAAAAACATCTGTGAACTGACCGCCATGACAGTTGAGCACGCAGCCCGCTTTGTAGGCGAGGTGAAGCTCACTCCGCAGCAGGCGGAGATTGCCGAAAAGATTCTGGAAGAGCTTCGTGACCGGCTCGGGTTCTTAAACAGTGTGGGACTCGAGTACCTGACATTGGACCGCACTGCGTCGACCCTTTCCGGAGGTGAGTCGCAAAGAATTCAGTTGGCTACGTCGCTGGGCTCACGACTGGTGGGTGCGCTTTATGTCCTGGATGAGCCTTCCATCGGACTTCACAGCCGCGATACGGACAGGCTGGTTCGGATCTTGCATGAACTCCGAGATTTGGGAAATACCATCCTTGTGGTCGAACACGATTCCGAGGTAATGGCCGCGTCCGATCGTATCGTCGATCTCGGACCGGGTGCCGGCGAACTGGGAGGCAAGATCGTAGCGACCGGAACTTACGATGAGATTTCGCGCAACGCACACTCGTTAACTGGACGTTATCTTAGCCATAATCTCGCAATCCCAATTCCTCCTGCTCGACGAAAGCCTCGTGGCGAGTTGCGGCTGATTGGCGCCCGCGCAAACAATTTAAAAAATGTGAACGTCAGTATTCCTCTCGGAGTATTGGCGGTAATTACTGGCGTCTCAGGATCCGGCAAATCTACGCTCGTGCACGATGTTCTTTACAAGGCTGTAGCCGCGGTGACCGGCAGCACAGAGGCGGGTAGCGCGACAGGTCTGTTCCAGAAGCTCGAGGGCGGAGGGCAGATAAAAGAAGTGATCTTGGTAGATCAGTCTCCGATCGGTCGCACGCCCCGATCAAATCCCGTCACATATATCAAGGCCTTTGATGCTATCCGCGAGCTATTTGCTTCCCTTCCGGAGCCTCAGAAGCGCGGGTACTCCGCTGGACACTTCTCCTTCAACGTTCCCGGGGGACGTTGCGAAGCTTGTCAAGGCGATGGGACTGTAACCGTCGAAATGCAATTCCTTGCGGATGTCGAGCTCATTTGCGAGGAGTGCCGAGGAACACGGTACAAGAGCTCTGTCCTCGATGTCCGCTATAAAGGCAAGAACATCCACGACGTGCTGAACCTCACCGTCAAGGAAGCTCTCCATTTCTTCTCTGGAGTACCGAAAATCACAGATAAATTGCGAGTGCTCGAGGAGGTCGGGCTAGGCTATCTCCGGCTCGGCCAGTCGGCAACGACGCTCAGTGGCGGTGAAGCCCAGCGGATGAAGCTAGCAGCGCATTTGACTCCACGGTTCCGAGATGAGCGTACGTCAAACCAGGGCAGCGAGAACGGGAGCGGAACTCTGCGCAAGTCATCGCCACTTAGGACGTTATACATCTTCGACGAGCCGACCACCGGTCTGCACTTCGACGATGTAAGCAAATTGCTCGCAGCTTTCCGAAGGCTGATTGAAGCCGGCGGTTCCCTGGTTGTGATTGAGCACAATCTCGACGTGATAAAAGCCGCAGATTGGCTAATTGATCTTGGCCCAGAGGGCGGAGCTCGCGGCGGAGAGGTAGTTTCTGTTGGCACTCCAGAAGCAGTCGCGCGGAACAAGAAATCTTATACGGGTCAGTGGTTGTCACGCGTCCTATCCAAGAATGGGAATTCGCAGTCCAATGATGGCGTCGCTGTCGAATAGATTTTTTCCTGGCGTTGTTCTCCTGGCCAGCCTTAGCGCAGCCGCTGTTCAGCAAGACACACATCAGACAGTGCGGCACCATGCCGCTGCGCAACAAACACCATCGGCCGCGTCTGCGCTGCTCGATCAAGCAGAGGCATTGCTCGCCAACGGAGATTACTCTTCTGCTCAGCCATTACTTGAGAAGGCGGCAGTCAAAGATCCGAAGAGCTATCAAGCTTGGTACGACCTTGGATATTGCGAGCAGGCTCTTAACCACAACAGCGAAGCCCTTTCGGCGTACAAGAAGTCACTGGAAATCAATGCCGGCGTTTTTGAGACAAATCTGAATCTTGGTCTCCTCCTGGCGAATTCTGGTGAGCGGGATCAAGCGATTACATACGTTCGAGCAGCAACACAACTTCAACCCACCACTCATCGGGAGAGAGCTAAGGCGCATGCATGGCTCACGCTGGGCAGGCTTCAGCAAAGCAGCAAACCGGGTGAAGCGGAAAACGCTTTTATAGAAGCCGCGAAACTCACACCTGAAGATTCCGAACCACGTCTTTCATTGGGCGAGTTATACGAGAGCTCCGGCAAATTGGAAGCAGCGAGAACTCAGTATCGACAAGCAGCCGAGGGTGCTCAGGGTGACGCTCGCGATCGAGCTCTTCGTGGGCTGGTGAACATTGCGATTAAGTCAAAACAGTACGACCAAGCGGAGATGAATGTACGCCAATATCTGGCGACAAATCCTGCAGACTCGCAGGCTCATTTGCTGCTGGGCAGGTTGTTAGCGGCGCAAGGAAGAAATGATGAGGCACTGGCTCAACTCAGCGCAGCCGGAAACCAAAAAGATCCAAAAGTTTTGCGCGACAAAGCTGGACTCTTGATGGCGGTGAATCGAGAGGTCGAGGCAGTTCCTATCTATAAACAACTTGTGGAACAGAGCGGCAGCGATTCCGAGCTTCGCTATCAGTACGGTTTGGGGCTGATGCATCAGCACCATTGGCCAGAGGCTGAAGAACAGCTGCTGGCCGCAATAAAGCTGAATGCCAATCTCGCCACCGCGTACGGCGACCTGGCGGTGGTCGCCTCTGAGAACCAGCATTACGACTTGGCCTTGAAGGCTCTCGATATCCGCACTAAGCTACTAGGCGACAATCCGGGAACATACTTCCTGCGGGCGACTGCGCTTGACCATCTCCGTCGCTTTCCGGAAGCAACGCAGAGTTACACGCAGTTTCTGGCGGCGGCCAACGGCAAGTATCCCGACGAGGAATGGAAGGCGCGTCACCGTCTGATTGCGATTGAAAAGCTGAAGTGAAACGACTGCTCCTCATTCCGCTGCTGTGTTCAGTTTGCTCCAGTCTTCCTGCGGATAAGAAGGAGACTCCCGAACAGCAAACCACAGCAAGGATCGAGGAACTTAAGCAAAAAGTCGCACGCGATTCAGAAAAAGACTTGTGCATTGATGCGGCGGAGCTGGTCCGCGAACTGGTCGAGGAATTCGAGGTCCAGATGCATGCCGGCAGACTAGAACCAGCGCAGCAGGCATTAACCGATATCGGAACTTACGCAGACAAAGCACGTGACGGCTCGAAAAATACTCATCACAAATTAAAACAAGCGGAATTGACACTTCATAAAGCTTCGCGTCGCCTCGCCGACATTGCTCAGTCTTCGGCCGTAGAAAATCGCGCCGCGATCATGGCCGTCGTGAAGCGCATCGAAGCCGCGGACGACGAAATTCTGAATCAGATTTTTAAGCATTAGGGTAGCTCTATGCGCGCTAGTCCTCTCCTCTATTTCGCAGTGACATTAGTTCTGAATCTCCCATTGTGTTCCCAGGTTCGCGATCGGGATCCGCTTACTGAAAAGGAAGTCGATCAACTTCGGGAGACTGCCATTGAACCGGAAAAACGCCTCAAGTTGATGGTCGATTTCACAAAGGCGCGGATAGTCGCCGTTGAGCAGTTACGTTCCGATCCCAAACTGAACAAAGGCCGAGGCCAGAAGATTCATGATCTCCTCGAGGATATCGCGACACTTGTGGATGAAGTTGACGACAACGTAGAGAACTACAACGAGCGCAACGCTGATCTGCGGAAACCTTTGAAACAGGTTGTCGAGATGGACAGCGATTTCCAGACTAAGCTGCGTGAATTGAAGGCTGCGTCGGAGAACTCGAAGAACGTGGATGAAGCTGCTGATTACAAATTTGCCCTTGAGGACGCCATCGACTCCGTAAATCGCAGCGCTGACAGCACACGCAAACTTCTGGAAGAACAAAACGCTAAATTTGCGAAGAAGAAAAAAACGTGAGCTTTATGCTTGATGGTAGAGACGCAGCATGCTGCGTCTCTACTTGCCGCGCGGCGTGCTAAATTCGATTTAGGTGACCCCGAAGCTCAAGGACATTTTTTCCCAGGCGTACCGTGAATTACGTCCACGGGCGCCATTTCCTGAGTTTCGCGTGCAATTCTTTCCTTTTTCCAACATCAACAACACTATTCGGCTGCGGCAAGGAAGAGTCCTGGTACGGATCTCCGATTTGCTGTCCGGCGCTCCCAAGGACGTACTTCATGCCATTGCGCACATTCTACTCGCCAAGCTCTACCGAAAAGAGATTCAGAGGCGGCATGCCACACGATATCGTCGATACCTGGGACGCAGAGATGTCTCTGGTAAAGCGCATTTACTGCGGCAGCAACGCGGGCGGAAGATCCTGCTATCTCCTCAAGGTCAGCACTATAACCTCGAAGCAGTCTTCGAGGATTTGAATCGGCGCTTTTTTTACGGGCTACTTGCGCGGCCGCTCATGACATGGAGTCGCTATGCATCGCGCCAGAGCCTCGGCCACTACGATCCTGCTCACAACACGATTGTCATCAGCCGCGTCTTCGACAGAGCGGATATGCCCCGGTATGCGGTTGAATACCTTGTGTATCACGAGATGCTTCACCTGAAACATCCTGTGAAGCTGAACGGCAGCCGGAGGTGTGTTCATCCCAAAGCGTTCCAGGATGAGGAAAAACTGTTTCCAGAACTCGAAAAAGCAAAGGAGCTACTGAAACGCCTGTGAACGGAGCGCCGGGGTGCGCCGTCCAGAATGTCATGCTTTTCCGCTGCTATACTGAATCGTTTCACGGGAACAATCTGCAGTGAAAAGAGGTTGTCAAGATGTCCTCCCCTGCTCTTGAATATGCCCGGCAGAACCAGCCGCGGTTTCTTGCAGAGCTCAAAGATCTCCTTCGTATCCCTAGTGTCAGCACGCTTCCTCAGCACAAGAGCGATATCGAACGCGCAGCCGATTTCCTTGCAGCTCAAATGCGCAGCATCGGCCTCGAACATGTCGAAGTCATCAAGACCGCCGGCCATCCTCTCGTCTATGCCGACTGGCTACACGCCACTGGCAAGCCCACTGCGCTTTGCTATGGACATTACGACGTTCAGCCTCCTGATCCGCTGAACGAGTGGACCACTCCGCCGTTTGAGCCGACCGAGCGCAATCAGAACCTTTATGCACGTGGCGCAGTGGACGACAAAGGTCAGATGTTCATGCATCTAAAAGCGCTCGAATCGCTCATGAAGAGCGGGGCCGGTAAGCTCCCGATCAATGTCCGCCTGCTGCTTGAAGGCGAAGAAGAAGTTGGGGGAGAGGCGATCGCAAAATATATACAAGAAAATCCGCAGAAGCTCAAAGCCGATTTTGCCCTGGTTTCTGATACGGAGATGTACGCTCCCAATCTGCCCACGCTCTGTGTAGGACTGCGTGGCCTGGTTTACACCGAAGTCGAAGCTCGCGGAGCGAAAGTCGATCTGCACTCCGGAATGTACGGCGGTGCGGCTCCAAACCCATTTGTTGCGCTGGCACAGATCGTTGCAAAATTGAAAGACGAGAATGGCCGCATTTTCGTTCCGGGATTCTACGATCGCGTTACGACACCTTCAGCAGACGAGCTGCGCAGTTGGAAATCGCTTCCGTTTGATGAGAAGGAATATCTGGAACAGGAAGTTGGAAGTACCGAACTCACAGGGGAGCCAGGATATTCCGTAGCCGAGCGAACCTGGGCCCGCCCAACGCTCGATGTTCACGGCATGCCTGGCGGCTTCATCGGTGCCGGAGCCAAAACTGTGATTCCTGCAAAAGCATCTGCGAAAATTTCGATGCGTCTCGTCCCAAATCAGAATCCTGACGAGATCTTCAAGCGATTCTCCAACTACGTGAAATCAATTACCCCTCGCGGTATTCAGATCAATATTCGCCAAATCAGCGGCGCTGATCCGATGCTCATCCGCACCGACAACCATTATGTGCAGGCGGCAAAGGATGCCATGAAAGAAGTTTTCGGCAAAGACACGGTCTTCATTCGCAGTGGCGGCTCGATTCCCGTGGTGGCGGATTTCGAGAAGCATCTCGGCATTCCATCAGTCATGATGGGATTCGGATTGCCGGACGACAATCTCCACGCCCCCAATGAGAAATTCCACATTCCCAACTTTTATCGCGGGATCGAATCGATAATTCGTTTTTTCCAGCTCCTAAGCTCCTAAGCTTGTTATTTTCTTGCTCTTTGGATCTCGCGCTCGCATTGATGGGGAGAGCTTCCCGCGAACGCCAAACGCCCTAGGATTCCAGCACTCCAAAAATCGCCGCAACCGCTCAGGAGCTGAGCAGCTTAGAAGCTGCTTTGTGCTAACATCCCCTTCTTAGCAATCTTCGCTGGGAGGCACGCAGGTTATGGCAGACAACGACAATAGCAGCATTGGATGGTTCCTCGCCGGATTGGGTCTTGGCGCACTCGTTGGGGTCCTCTACGCTCCGAAATCCGGAAAAGAGACTCGCGATACGATCCTGCAATCGGCTAATGAAGGCCGCGAATACCTCAACAATCGCACGCAGGAATTTAGAGGTCAGGTGAACCAGTACGTCCAAAAGGGAAAAGACACCATCAGCCGCTCCAAAGACCAGATCACCTCAGCGGTGGAAGCCGGTCGTCAGGCATATCGCGACGCAGTCGAGCCCAAGGCCTAAGAACAGCTACTCCGGTCCATCGCCCCGAACGATGGACCGAGAGCATGCCCATGAACTCCAACCTCCTGACCGCCTTCATTGCGATCACGTCTCTGGCCATCGTGCTGCAGATGCTGATTCTGCTTGGCATTTATCTCACGATGCGCCGAACTACGTCGCAAGTGCATGACATTGCAATGGATTTTCAGCGGCGCACTACACCATTGATCGAGAACGCTCGCGACCTCCTCGCCGATGCCACTCCCAAAGTGAAGGAGATCACTTCGAACCTCTCCGAAGCTTCCGCGACACTGAAGAAGCAGGCGGTCACGTTGGGTGATACCGCCATCGAGATGGCTATTCGGACTAAGAACAAGGTCGTAGCAGCAGATGAGATTCTTACACGAACACTCGAGCGGGTGGAGAAGACTACGGGAGCAGTGCAGAACTCAGTACTGTTTCCCGTTCGTCGTGTGAACGGCATTCTTCAGGCTATCAGCGTGGGCGTTGGAGCTTTCCTGAATCAGAAGCGAGAGGTTCGTGAAGAGCGGAAGCGCAGTACGAATGACGAAGGAATGTTCGTTTAAATCCGCTCAGCAGATCCAGCCGCCGCCGATCACAAGATTGTCGTCGTAAAAGACAACCGCCTGTCCCGGAGTAATAGCTCTTTGCGGTTCGTCAAAAGTGACCGCCGCGCGGTTTCCGTCCATTCTGACCTCCGCTTCTGCCGGCTCGTGACGATGGCGAATTTTGGCCTTCAAGCGGATGCAACCCTCAAGAGTGTCGAAGGCAATCCAATTCAAGCGATGAGCGCGCAGAGTTCGCGAGCGCAGATCGTGGTCTCCTCCGACAATGACTTGTTGCTTGTCCCCGCGCAGCTCGATCACATAAAGCGGCGACCCGGTTGCGACGCCCAAGCCCTTGCGCTGTCCTACCGTGAAGTTGTGGATGCCAGCGTGGGTACCGATCACTTCGCCGGATATCGTCACCAATTCGCCTGAGGTATCCGGCAGCTCCTCGCCTTGCTCGTGGAGGTAAGCGTCGATAAATCGCTTGTAGTCACCGCCCGGAATAAAGCAAATCTCCTGCGAGTCGGGCTTCTCGGCAAGCGCCAGACCATGTTGGTGGGCCAGGTCGCGAACTTCCGGCTTCGACATGTTTCCTAACGGGAAAAGCGTGCGGCTGAGCTGGTCTTGCGTCAGTCCAAAGAGGAAATAACTCTGATCCTTGCTTAAGTCTCGACCGCGCAGCAGAAGCCATCGGCCGCGCTCTGCGGAATATTCAACGCGCGCATAATGTCCAGTCGCAAGCAAGTCGGCACCAATTTGCTGGGCCGTAATAAGGAGCTCGTCAAACTTCAAGTGATTGTTGCAGAGACTGCACGGAATCGGAGTACGGCCAGAGAGATATTCGTCAACAAACGGACGAACGACGTCGCGCTCGAACCGCTCCTGATGGTTCACTACATAGTACGGAATACCAAGATGCTCGGCTACATGGCGAGCGTCGTAAACGTCCTCGATTGAGCAGCATCGGCCTTGCACATCCTCCGGCATCCCCACACGTCCAGCGAGTCTTCGCTGATTCCAGAGCTGCATCGTCAGGCCGACCACTGGATGCCCATCAGAGCGCAGCATGGCTGCCACTGTGGACGAATCCACGCCTCCGGACATAGCTACGGCGATGGTTGGCTTAGACATACAGCTGGATGCAGTCACAACGGGCAAGCCAGAAGGCTCAAGGGAAGGACTGTCTGCTTATTATATGAGATTGCGATACGTATAAAGGGATGCAGGCATGCTGCGTCTCCACTCGTGGCTACGCGCTCTTTCTCTTCCGTACGGCCTTCTTTGAAGGCTGCGGTTCGTCGCTAATACGAACCTGATTCTCACGCTGATAATCGATAGCACGCTGCGGCCCCTTTTTCTTGCCTTCCATCTGTGCGAGGCTCTGTTTGAGCGCGTCCATCAGATCGACTACCGGCGCTGCCTTCTTCGGCTTCTCCACTCCCACCACGTGCTTGCCTTCGAGGTGCGCCTTGATCAGTTCTTTCACATTCGCTTCGAAGGTATCGTAGTACTTCTTCGGCTCCCAGTCTGCGGCGAGCGCATTCACAAGTTGATGCGCGACCTTTAACTCTGAGTCCTTGATCTCGACGTCGCTTTTGCCGAAATCCTCAATGTGACGAATTTCGTCCTGATAATACATGGTGTGCAGCATCATGCCGCCATTATGCGGACGCAAAAATACTGTGTACTCGCGGTTGTGCATTGCGAGCTTTGCGATCGCCACATGCTTGCTGTCCTCGAGAGCCTTCTGCAGCAGCGCATATGGCCGCTTGCCCGCTTCTTCAGGCATTAGGTAATAGGAAGACTCAAAGTAAATGGGATCGATATCGTCGGCCTTCACAAATTCCAGGATCTCCATGGCTTTTGCCGTTTTAGGCTCGATCTTCTTCAGCTCTTCCGGCTCGATAATCACGTATTCGCCCTTGCGGAACTCATAGCCCTTCACGATCTCGTCTCGGCCGATCACTTTGTCCTCCTCTGGACAGACGAGCTGCTGCTTCACTCGAACATGATCGTCACGATGAAGCATATGAAAGGAAACATGATTGGAGCGCGCGCCAGAAAACAGGCGCACTGGCATCGAAATGAGGCCAAATGTCAGATATCCAGTCCAAACCGAAGCAGCCATAGTTATTCCTTAAGTGTCGTCCAGGCCCAATAGCGTAGGAGCGTAATTCTACCTTTAGAACGCGTAAATTCAAGATTACAAACGGTCCAGTTTGTTACGATGCAGATACCCCCACCAGATGCCGTCCTCACTGCCGCCATCTATGGACGCAGTTCCTCACGCCTCGACGCCAACTCGCACTAGCAGCGCCCGCTTTTGGATCCTGTTTGCATTAGGATTACTCGCCTTATTCAGTGCGATTGCGGTGAAAATTCCCTTTTGCGCGCGACTGCTACCAGCTCTCATGATCACTCTAGCTTTTGCAGTGGTCGCGAGAGTCCTTGCCAGTGTTACAGGCAGCGGCGCAGCAGCAGGCTTTCTTGTCACCTCCATGCTGTTAGTGACTTCAGGGCCAGCGATGTTCGTTGCCGCTCTGTTGGTATTTGTCCTCACGTTGCTAGCCACAAAATTCGGGAAAAAGCGTAAGCAGTCTCTGAGGATCGCGGAGCGTTCTGGCGGGCGCGATGGCGCGCAGGTAATGGCGAACGTTGGGATATCCGCGATATTCGCAGTTTTATCTGCAATTACGTCTCGTCGTTTGCCGCTGCTGGTCGGCAGCCTTGCTGCCCTTGCGGAGGCAGCCTGCGACACGGTTTCGAGTGAAACCGGCAAAGCCTTGGCGTTGCAAGCACGACTTGTAACTTCGGGCAGGCTCGTTCCCGCTGGAACCGATGGAGCTATAAGCATTCCGGGTACCCTCCTAGGAGTCGGGGCAGCGGCGCTGGTGGCCCTTGAAGCGATGATCGCGGGCTTGATCGATCTTCGACGCGCCCTCATCGTGGCGGCAGCCGGAACACTCGGAATGTTTCTCGACAGTCTGCTTGGCGCCACCTTGGAGCGGCGTGGCCGATTCACCAACAATGCAGTCAACTTTGTATCGACACTCGCGGCCGCTTTGCTGGCAACCACTCTGACGTGGTAAATCATTACAAAACTTTCTCCATCAACCGGAGCCACAAGTCCAACAACTCATGAAAACTAAACTTCTGCTGATTCTCTTCTTCGGAATCTTCACCGCTTCAGCCTTCTCTCAACAGTACGACATGCTCATTCGCAACGGCAAAATCGTCGATGGCAGCGGCAATCCATGGTTTTACGGAGATCTTGGAATTATCGGTGATCGCATCGCCTTCGTTGGACACGCCGCTCCCGAGGTAAAAGCCAAGCGCACGGTTGATGCTAGTGGCCTGATTGTTGCTCCAGGATTCATCGACATGCTTGGGCAATCCGAGGAGAATCTGCTGATCGACAAACGAGCGATCAGCAAGCTTACGCAGGGCATTACGACGGAGATCACGGGTGAAGGTGAGTCCGTTGCTCCATTTGTGAAGTTTGACTTGGCCGAGCGAAAAGATTATTTCGAGCATTTTCATTTGACCGTCGACTGGGACAGCCTTGATCAATACTTCAATCGGCTTGCCAAGCAGCACGCGGCGATTAATCTGGCGACCTATGTTGGGGCAGGTCAAGTACGCAAGAAGGTGTTGGGCATGGTCAATCGCGCACCCACAGCTGACGAATTGAAGGACATGGAAGAGTTTGTCGGCGATGCCATGCTTGATGGAGCCATGGGAATTTCCACCGCATTGATCTATGCGCCTTCGAGCTATGCGCAAACAGACGAGCTGATTGCGCTCGCGAAAGTGGCTTCTAAGTACGGGGGCATCTACGCGACGCATATGCGCAACGAGGGCGACGAGGAAATGCTGGCCCTCGATGAAGCATTCCGGATCTCCCGTGAGGCAAGTATCCCGGTTGAAATTTTCCACTTGAAGGTCTCGGGAAAACAAAACTGGGGAAAGATGCAACAAGTCATCTCCAAAATTGAGGATGCGCGCGCGCATGGGATAGACGTAACGGCAGATCAGTATCCCTATGTCGCCTCGGCCACATCGTTGGGTGCCCTCATTCCGCCGAAATATCACGAAGGCGGATCGAACGCGCTGGTTGCGCGACTGAAAGATCCAAAGACGAAAGAAGCTATCCGCCAGGAACTCGAGAGCGGCAAGGGTTACGAGAACATGTGGCGTGGAGTCGGCGGGCCCGAAGGTGTAATGCTGGTTTCCACGATCGTTCCCGAACTGAAACAGTATGAGGGGCGCACCGTCGCCGATGTAGCTCGCATGCAGCGCAAAGGGCCGTTCGACACGGTCTGCGATCTTCTGATTCAGAGCAAAGATGGGATCGTCGCAGCCTACTTCAGCATGCAGGAGAACGATGTTCGTCTCGCCATGCAACAGCCATGGCTAAGTGTGGGCACCGACTATGGCGCCGTCGCTCCTGACGGACTTCTCGGAGAGTCGAAATCGCATCCGCGCGCGTACGGAAGCTTCACTCGCATTCTGGGAAAATATGTTCGCGAGGAGCATCTCCTTCGACTGGAAGATGCGATCCGCAAATTCACTTGTCTTCCCGCGCAACGCGTGCGTCTCGACCATCGTGGACTCTTGCGCGAGGACTACTTTGCCGATATCACCATTTTCGATCCGGCGAAGGTCCTTGACGTGGGTACGTTCGAATCGCCGAATCGCCCCAGTGTGGGAATCGAGTATGTGTTCGTAAATGGGACCCTCGCACTTGAGCATGAGAAGGCCACTGGTCAGTATGGCGGACGTCCGCTTCGCGGACCTGCCTATCAGGCCAGAGGCATCGCCCCGGAAGGACTTGCGCCGCGTGGAAGCGTTCGAGGTTTCGTGAGCGACACCGAGGGCTGGCCGCTGCCTCGGACCAAGGTTGTACTGACCGACGCGTCGGGAACAGACGTCGGAAGTACGATCTCCGGACGAGAAGGCAAATACGAGATCCCCCTGCAGCAGCCCTGTGAGAATTGCTCACTGATGGCTTCTCGCCCCGGATTTGCCGCGCAGAAGCGTAGTTTGACCTACAACGGATCGAATCCTCTGTGGTTCGGATTTGCCTTGGAGCGCACCCATTAGAACCAATATTCCTCGTCTGATCACACGATTTTTTAACCTGAGCTGCTGCAAACACCGGTTGGCTGCATGCATCTGATGAGTAGCGTCACTCGCCTGCAACTCTGTGCACCGGATTTGCGTAATAGATCATCAGAGTAGTAGTTCATGAATTTCAGATTGTTAAAGATCCAAGCTTCCGTAGTCGCCGCGACTCTCTCCATCGCCATACTGCTGTTTGCAGCACAGAAACACACCATTGGAACCGGACCGCAGTTTCGGGCAGTGGTTGACTTGACCGCCTCGACAACTCTGAAGGTGGACCTGAGCTCAACCCGAAACACCATTCTTGTAGCTCCGGCCAAGATCGGCGGCGTATGGACTGTGGATACTCTTCCGGCGTCACGGCTGGTCGCCCCACTCGCAGTAATCGAAGCACAGCACAAGAGTTTTCCCGATTCGGAATCGCTGGTCACCATGAACGACGTGGCTGATTATGAACGCGATCACGGAGCTGTCCCGCAAGGAGCGATCGTCCTGCTAACGTCGAAGAAACAACAGACACCTCAGTTCAGTAATGATGCGCTGCACTTTCTCGTCGAAGCGCGGAATATCGTCGCCATAGGAAACGCCGGTACATCGGTCGCGCCAAGTACACAAAATGCTTATCTCGCCACAAAAGGCATTTACGAGCTGGAAAATGTGGCCAATCTCTCGCTGGTTCCACAGTCCGGAGTTATCGCGATCGCCGCCCCGGAGAAGATCAACGGCGCTGGCGAAGGACCTGTCCGGCTGATGGCGCTAGTGAGATAGCTCTTCACTCCCTATTCGCGACTAAAAGCCTAACTTCCACGCCGTGTAACTCATCACTTCTCGCAACTTAACCTTGGTCCGCTGCCAATGACCGGTTAGACGGGAGTCCGGCCGCGGCGATGCATAGGCAATCACGCCTTCACTTTCTAACATTCGCTTCACTCGGAACATGTGATAACCATCACTCACGGCCAAACACGTGTGCAGTCGGTTCGTTCGGAAGATGTTGGCGATGCGCGACGCCGATTCGCTCGTGTCAGCACTTTGTGTTTCCGCGATCACCGCTCCGTCCGGTACGCCTCGGGAGACAAGGTAGTCTCTTCCAACGCCTCCCTCAGTGAAATTGGGATCATCAGCCGCGCCTCCGCTGGTAATGATCAGTGGAGCAAATCCACTCTTGAACAACGTGTATGCATGATCCAGCCGAGCGCGATAGATCGGCGAGGGATGCCCCGCGTACTCGGCTGCGCCAAATACAACAATGGCATCGGCGTGCTGCGATTCATCCCGGCTCGCCTGCCGACTGACGAGCCAAAAAATCGCTGAGACCCAAGCCAGAGCCGCAGCTGCAATCGCCGCGAACATAGCCAACCAAATTCGAGGCCTACGAGTGCTCGACATCAATGCCAGAGGATTTGTGAAATCTCTTCTGCAGGAACCGCGCCTTCACGGATAATCTGCCATTGCGTCGGATCGCCGCTCAAATCGACGATCGTCGTTGGCGTATCGCGCTCCGTGGGTCCGCCGTTCACGATGATCGAAATGCGGTCACCCATCTGATCACGGACGCACTCCGCAGTCGTGCATTCTGATGCCCCGAGCAGATTGGCTGAAGTCGCCGTAATGGGAAATCCAATCTCCCGGATAATGGCCACCGGAATCGCAGCCGAAGGCACGCGCAGGGCTACGTTTCCCGTATTGGCAGTAACTTTCAGCGGCAAACGCGAGCTCGCCTTCACGATCATCGTTAGAGGTCCGGGCCAGTACCTATCAGCGAGTTCATGAAACACCTCGGGAACATTCCGCGAAAGTTCCTCTGCCTGATCAACGCTCTCCACCAGCAACGACAGCGGCTTGTGGCGCGAGCGGCTCTTGATCTCGTAAATCCGCTCCACCGCGCGCAGGTTCACCGGATCGGCGGCGAGGCCATAAAAGGTGTCGGTTGGCATGCCCAATACTTGTCCCTGGCGAATGCGCTCCGCAGCGTAACTTACAAGCTTTTGTTCCGGCTGGCTGCTGTTGATCTTCAGGAGTTCTGCCGGCAAAGGCGTCCTCTGGTGAGCGAAGTGTGAAACGCGAAGGCTAAGCATAAATCATCATTGCAAGAGCGTCATCCGCACCGATCGTTTAAGGTCACGGAATACAATTGCCTCAGCGTATGCGTACACTTACGTCAACCCGGCTGCGCCCCATAACCAGCGCCCAGAATGCTCTCGTGAAAGAGCTGCGCCAGGCCTTCAGCCAAGGCCAGGCCATTAATGGACTTTGCGCGGTCGAAGGCATTCGGTTGATTGAAGAGGCGATCCGCAGCCGGCTCAAGATCCAGACATTGTTCATCCGTGAATCCGCGAAGCCGAAAGCGCAGCGAGTCCTCGACCAGCTCTCAAAGCATGCCGATGCTCTTCTCCTCCCGGATCGCGTCTTCGACAACGCGGTCCTCACCGAACATCCCCAAGGCTTGGCCGCGCTGGTGCAGGTATCCGAATACTCTTTGCAATCTCTATTTGCAGGGCAGTCCACGCTCCTGGTCGTTGCAGCGGCTATTCAGGATCCCGGCAATTTCGGAACCCTTGTCCGTTCCGCCGAAGCCTTCGGAGCCAGCGGCGTCATCGGGATCGCAGAAACTGTGAACCATTGGAATCCGAAGACGGTAAGAGCCTCCGCCGGATCGGTGTTCCGATTGCCTGTACTCAAGACAAGCGCTCCGGAATTGCTAGCTGAGCTTCGCAGTCGACAGATACGGGCTCTAGCTTTAGTGGCTCCGCACAATGACGGCAACTCCGGTGACGGCAGGAGCCCGCGCTCACCACTTCGGCTCCGGGATGCGGATCTCGCGAGCCCCTGCGCTCTCTTTATCGGCAACGAAGGGGCTGGGATCCCTAGAGAACTGTTCGCACAAATGGACCAATTTGTCGCAATTCCTCAAGCACGAGTCGAGTCTCTGAACGCTGGGGTTGCCGCCTCAATCGCTCTCTACGAAGCTCAAAGTCAGCGGAGCGCCGTGCGATGAGCCTCTTCTCCTCCCTTCCAGATCGGGAAACCGCGCGATCTGCTTCCACTCCGCTCGCCCAGCGCATGCGTCCCCGAGCTCTCGATGAAGTCGTAGGACAGGAGCATTTGCTCGCGCCGGGCAAGCCGCTCCGTTTGCAGATCGAGCGAGACGATCCGGGTTCCATCATCTTCTGGGGTCCTCCCGGAGTGGGAAAGACAACTCTTGCGCAAATCATCGCCCGAGTCACGAAAGCTGATTTCATCGAATTCTCCGCCGTTCTGAGCGGAATCAAAGAGATCAAGCAGGTCATGGCCGACGCCGCCAAAGCCCGCGACTTTGGCACTCGAACGATCGTATTTGTCGATGAAATTCATCGCTTCAACAAAGCCCAACAAGACGCCTTTCTTCCCCACGTCGAAAAGGGCAACATCCGCCTGATCGGCGCAACCACAGAGAATCCTTCATTCGAAATCATCTCGGCACTGCTCTCGCGCACGCGCGTTTATGTTCTGAAGCCGCTCATCGACGAGCACATCATCACGCTGCTGCGTCGCGCACTCACCGACAACGAGCGCGGGCTCGGGGAAATGGGAGTAACCATCGCCGATGATGCTCTAGCCAGAATCGCTGCCTACTCCAGTGGAGACGCCCGCTCCGCCTACAACGTGCTCGAAATCGCCGCGAAGCTCGCCCAAGAGCGAGCCAAAACGGGAGAGCCGGCAACGATTACTTCGGACCTTGTTGCCGACGCTCTGCAGAAGCGCATTTTGCTTTACGACAAGTCCGGCGAAGAGCACTACAACCTGATCTCTGCCCTGCACAAAAGCGTCCGCAACAGCGATGTGGACGCATCGCTATACTGGCTCGGACGCATGCTCGCGTCCGGCGAAGATCCGCTCTACATCGCACGGCGAGTTGTCCGCATGGCAGTCGAAGACATCGGCCTCGCTTCGCCCCAGGCTCTCAGCATTACCCTTGCGGCTCGCGATGCGTATGACTTTCTCGGCACTCCCGAAGGCGAACTCGCGCTGGCGCAAGCCGTGGCCTATCTTGCGTTGGCGCCAAAATCGAACGCAATCTACACCGCGTTTGGAGCGGTTCAGGAAGATGTTGAGAAAACCGCCGCCGATTCTGTACCCCTGCATTTACGCAACGCTCCGACCGGACTCATGAAAGCCTTCGGTTATGGCAAAGGCTATCAGTACGCCCATGACCTCGAATCCAAGGTCGCCGACATGCAATGCCTACCCGACAATCTTCGCGACCGCAGCTACTTCCATCCGACGGATGAAGGCTTCGAGCACGAATTGCGGAAACGGATGGAAGAGATTGTTCGCGCGAGACAGCGAACTAAGCAGGATTCAGAGCGGGAATAAAAATTCGCGAAACTTGGCTAGGTTTTCGGCTGTCAGCTGTCGGCCTGTAACCGTTCTGGTCGCGAATCGAACAGGTTGCTGGCCGAACCCTGATAGGCGAACGCCGAAAACTTGCCTCATTTCACCCGATCACCCGATATCCTTCACCTCTAGCTGCCAAAACAAAAAAGAAAACATGTCCGTCAGCTCATCTATTTGTTTCGAGACTGGTTTCCCCGCTCCATGCCCCGCCTTCAGATCGAGCCGCAGCAAGATTGGACGTTCCGCGCTTTGGCCATTCGAAGCCTGCGTCTGCAGCAGCGCCGTCATCTTCTTCGCATGCATCGGATCCACACGTGTATCGGTGTCGGCCGTCATGAACAATACGGCCGGATATTGAATTCCGGCCTTCACGCGGTGATATGGCGAATACGTGTAAAGCCACCGGAACTGCTGAGGATCTTCTGCCGATCCATACTCCGGAATCCACAGTTTCGCGATCTGGAAATTCTGGTACCGCAGCATGTCAAGCAAAGGAACCTGGCAGATCACAGCGCGAAACAGATCTGGACGCTGCGTAAGAGCGGCGCCTACCAGCAAGCCGCCGTTGCTGCCACCCTGAATCGCCAGCCGCTGCGAATTCGTGTATTTTTCCGCGATCAAATACTCGGCAGCGGCGATGAAGTCATCAAAGACATTCTGTTTGCGCTCGCGCATGCCCGCTCGGTGCCACTCTTCGCCATATTCGGAGCCGCCGCGAATGTTGGCCAAGGCGAAGACGCCTCCGTGCTCCAGCCACAGGTACACCGAGGCGCGAAACGTCGGCGAGTTGCTGACGTTGAAACCTCCGTATCCGCTGAGCCACGTCGGGTTCTTACCGTCGAGTTTCGCATGGGGGCCGTGAACGATGAACATCGGAATCTGGGTTCCGTCCCTGGAGGAATAGAAAACCTGGGTGACGACGTATTGCTGACAATCAATCGCTGCACGCAACGATTCCCATAATGAGACCTCTGCTGACGATGATTTCATGTCAACGCGGTACACAGTTGTAGGCACGGTAAACGACTGAAAATCGAAAAAGGCTTCATCGCTGTCGTAGTTCCCGCCCACTCCACCGAGCGAGCCCAATCCAGGCATCGCCACGTCCGCCAAATGCTTTCCCTCGAGATCAAATACTTTGATCTCTGCCGTCACGTCAATTTCGTAATTGACCAGCAGTTTCCCGCCAATCACGTGAGCGCCTTGAAGAACGGCATCGCGTGGGCCAGGGCTTTGCGGAATAATCTCGCGCCAATGCTCTCGCGCCGGTCTGCTGGCATCGGCTTTGAATAAGCGAAAGCGAGGAGCGTCTTCATTGCTGGTCAGGTAAATCGATCCGCGATAGATGTCGCCTCCGTAAAGAAACTCCTTGCCTTCTGTAATCTCAAGCGGAGCAGCATCAGCTCGCAGATCCTGTAGAAACAAGTTCACTCGCGTCCAGCCCTGGCTCACTGAGATAAGCAGCCAGCAATCATCGTCAGAGATGGTGACGTTAGGCCACGCCTGCGGATCCTTGTCATAGAAGAAGACCAGCCTGTCTTGCGAGCCGTCGCCTGGATCCCTCAAAGAGTGATAGAAAACCTTGCGGTGGTAAACCTCCTCGCCCGCTGGAACCTCTCCCGCCTTGGGATAACGCGTGTAGAAGAATCCAGAGTTATCGTGCTTCCAGGCAACGCTCGCGGCTCGCGTGCGCTGGATCTTCAAGGGCATCAGATTTGCGGTAGCCGTTTCAATTACCTGCAGATCACTGATCTCGGATCCATTCTCTGATGTTCCGAAGCAGACATACTTCCCATCGTGAGTCGGATACCACCAGTCCAACGCTGTTGTTCCAGACGCGCTCAAGGTATTCACGTCCACCAAGGCCCGATCAGCGCCCTTCAGCCCTTCGCGAACGTACAACACGGCCTGGTTCTGTCTGCCAACACGCTTTGTATGGAAGTAGTAGTTCCCCCCAATCTGTGGCGCCCCAAGCACACCGATGCTGAGCAGTTGTTCCAGACGCGCGTGGATCGCGTCGCGCCCAGCAAACGGATCGAGCAGGCTGCGAGTCCACGCGTCCTGCTCCTGGACAAACCGCTGTGTCTCAGGATCGTTCGCATCTTCCAAATACCGGAACTCATCCCGAATCGTGAACCCATGCAGGGTTTCCTCGACGACCTGTTTCGCGGTCGCGGGAGGTTTCATCACCTGAGATATCGAATGCATATCCTCAGATTAGCAAGCGAGCCGCCTGAGCCAGTGGCGCCATATCGCCATCCACGGCGCGGTGGACCCTCGAGCAACGGACTGGCTCAATTTCCTGCGAAATTCACTGCTGCTTCAGGAACAGCGAATTTATCAGCGAATTTATCAGCGAATTTTTTTGTGTGACTCAGAAGAACGCCGGACAATTCTGAACAAGAGCCATGCAGACATAGACTTAGATGGAGTGACGCGTCAGCTCGCACAAAAACAACAGTGAAAAACAGTGTATTAGCAGTGAATTTCGAAAATTTCGTCCGTTGCTCGCACCTTCCCGATTCCGATCTCGAACACTCAGGCCACATCAGCCCGAACAAATTTCGATTGACCCGCTTTCCGGAAGTTTGGTAGCACCGAACTAGTTCGGTGATGAGAGACGCTAATAGAAATCAAAAAACAGAACCACACACTCACCCGGCGAACGGTTGACGCCAAACACACAAGTGACCCCTAGCCATCAGCTATGCTATAAAAGAAAGACAACTTAACCAGCGGATCGCCGTCCTGGCGACCCGCAAACCATACTCCTCAGTAGCTCAATGGCAGAGCATCCGGCTGTTAACCGGAGGGTTGTAGGTTCGAGTCCTACCTGAGGAGCCATAAGATTCAAAAAGATACGGCCACTCGCGATGAGTGGCCGCTTCGGATTTGTCCGTATTTTGTCCGTGTTCACGGACGCTTACCTTCCATAGAGAACCCTACTGAGTGCGCCTAGCTATGGTTGCAACCTTTCCTGCCCCTGCTGTTGGGCACGGCGGTAGCTTTCGGCGAGGCGCAAGGCTTCACGCTGTTGCTCGGCGGTGACGATCGCGTATCGACGAAACATCGAATCGGTTTTGTGTCCGATGATCTTCATTGCGACCGCCTGAGGCACGCCGGCAGCTAGTAGGGTTCGGGATGCGCAGCGGCGAAGATCATGAAACAGGCGGCCAGGGACATTGACAAGCAGGATAGTCACGCGCTCAGTTTGGGTGAACGGCAGCTTGTCAATGATGAATCGCTCATTGCTGTCTTGGAGCGATCATGGAGGTTGAGCCGCTCCTCTCATGCGGTTCTAACGGCAGTAACTGAGGCTTGAGTCTAACCGTTTCACGGCTACTTGAATTCAACCCAGGCAACGCTGTCGACCTCTACTGGTCGACCATTCAGCACGTACGGTTTGTAGCGCCAATCGCGCATGGCCTCAATTGCGGATTGCGTGAGGGCAGGGTTGCCTTCAAGCACATAGATCCGCTTGACCGCCCCGTCTGTACCGACTACTAGGCTTACGATGACACCGCCTCGCACGCGCTCGCGGCGAGCGCTGTCTGGATAATTCGGCTCGAGCCATTTTGTCTGATTTGAATACAGAACGCCGGATGATATTCGGACCCTTCTTGAAACAGAGTTGGCTTCAGACCCCACGTCGTTAGCGGAAGATTCCGACCAATCTGGGATGAACCTGATGCCGCGAGAGGTCTTGATGGCATTATGAAGCCAATCTTCAGATGTCCCGAAATAGAAGAGACGAAGGACGTAGCCATGAGACGCGCAAACGAGCACTGCTAATTCCCTCATGCTAGTGTTGTCGTTTGTTCTAAAGTTGGCCTGCAACCAGGTCCTGCCTGGGGTCTCCGCTGTAGTTTGCTCGCCAACTCTGACCCACCCTTTGAGCGGCCTAGATTGTTCGATAGCGTCAACATACTCAGAGAGATCCAAGCTCCCCGTTTGGACTGCGATCTTCTCAGCACTCAAAGTCATAGTCGCCGTAGGCGACTGTAGAGGACCCGTCTGCGCATTGAGCAAGCTCACCAGCTCACTACTCTGTGAGTCGACTTGCTCAACAACCCAATCTGCTGGGAATTGATAAGTGAACATCAACTGCTCGTTCGTATAAGACTTTCCAGAAAGAAAGCCTTGAGTACCTGAGGCTGATAACCTCTGAAATCCAGTGATGGTGATGAAAAGCAGAACGAGGGAAAGCAACTGCATAGGATTTCCTCACTCAGAACGACCTAAAGCGTATCGAAATTCAAAAGGCGATGACTAGTATGACTTATTCGTACGCGATCGCATCGATATTTAGTACCTGCTCCGGCGCAGAAGACTCGGAAAGGATATTCATGTTGCTGGCTCAGAGACGACGACCTGGACCGCGTCCGCATCGTTGGTCGGGAGTCGATTCTGCGTGATTTCAAAGTAGATCCGCTTCTCGACGCCACAGGAGCGAGAATGAAGTGGGCGGGCAGAATTGCCCCTCAGGCCTTACGGTAGTTCTTCTTTCAAACGCACACTGCTGCTGCATAACTGCTCATTGCACGAAATCGATTTTGTTTTTCCTATACTTCGAGCTTCT